>JACPBN010000010.1 GCA_016180275.1 Candidatus Woesearchaeota archaeon | reverse complement strand
AATCATGCAACGACAAACATCAATAATACCAAAAGCTGTGGCAGCAAGATTATTAATGAACGCAGGCGCTAAAAGGGTTTCTCAGGGTGCAGCTGATGCATTTGCTGAAGTTATGGAGAGGATTTCCCAGGACATAGGCAGAGTCTCTAATGATATTGCAAAGCATTCTGGCAGAAAGACAGTACAGGACGGCGACATTAAGCTTGCTAAGGATAAACTGTATAGGGCGCTTGGATAATTAGTGCAGATTTTATTGATATAATTGTATTTGTTTAGCTATAACAACATCAAAGCAGTGGCGACTGCCATTCTTTGACGAACATAATTCTACTGTAAATTGGATAAGTTGCGACGGGCAATGCCAGCTAGCAAAACATTGTATAACATGGCACGCAATACATTCCTATAATCTCATCCCATATTATAAACGTGGAGGAGGAGCAACTTTTTGATGGTCTAAGCTAGTGTTCGTCGGCAGTCGCCACTGTTTTATAGGATTTTATCACACAAGCTAAACAAATACTATTATTATTATTATTATTAAATTCAACAACAATAAGCAAAAATAAAAGAAAGCAGAAACTAGTTAACTGTATTTTATATATCTTTGCCCATCAGTGTTCTACGGGCATTTGCCTGCGCTCTTTTGACGCCTTCTCTGATAAGAGCATCGACTTTTGCGCTTAATGCATCTGCAACATCGCTTCCAATATTAAAAGTCTTATCGATTGTAGAAACAACTTCTTTTATCTTGTTTTTTACTACTAGCATCTCTGGCATTTAAACCACCTCTGGATTTTTTAGTATTGTGCATTCATAATCTTTGTTTTTTCAATAAACACATCAAAAGGCACATTAAATTGCGTTTAAGCAATAGGTGTATTTAAAGGTTGTGCATGTGCAAGATGGATTTTCTAAAAATATCCTTAAATCTCTGAAATTACTAACATTAATTACGAGAAATATTAAGGATTATGCCAAAATAAAAGGAATTAAACTTAAGAAGCCATACCTTAATTCTTGTAAAGAAGAACTCCACCGGCACTGTCGCAAAAGTGAGTGATTTTTGTTCAAAGCCAAAGCATCAGCCTTCTCTCGCAACCGCCCAGCCCTACTTGGCTGCGTTATGTAATTTGTGCTCGCAAAAATTGGCTGATGCTTTGGCTTTTATGTTATCACTCACTTTTTATATTGTGCCACTCCACCGTTAATTTTATATATTCTGGAGATAATTTATCACGAATACAGCAATTATATTTGCGGGTCTGTGATCTAGCGGCTATGATGCCTCTTTGACGTGGAGGATGTCCTCGGTTCAAATCCGAGCAGACCCAGTCATTATTATTAGTTGTTGTATCATCCATATTAATCTTATTAATATCATGATTATTATTAATATTATGGTTATTATTAATAATATCATTCCCTAAATTACTTAACTTTAATAATACATTAATCTACTTGCTAAAAAAGAGGCCAAATGGAACTACCAAGACTAACTATTAAGCCAAACATAACAAGATTTGTGTTCCCTAGAGCCCTAAGCCTGCTGGTTTTGTGCAGCATGTTCTATGTATTATTGGTAATAAATTTAAAGTTCTTGTTTAAAGATGTTGAACAAATTTATTTTTACCTCTCATTGGTTTTTATCATGATAATCTGGGCTGCAGGCGTAGCTATTGAATACATAAAAGCACATAACTGGCAATACCTTTTTTTTAATGCCAGAGTCGAGTTTCGGACTGCAATCACACATACTGAAGAATTTATCTTATATAATGAGATTACAGAAGTCGCATTAAAGCAAAATATTTTTGACAAACTATTCAACACAGCAACAATCCTCTTAAAGCCGTCATTTGAGATAAGATTTATAAAGTATACGAATAATATATATTTTTACGTACAAAAACTTGTGGAAAGGTCAAGAAAGCTGCAGGAGATAATCAAATAAAATTGGAATAGGGTTAAAGGCTAAAAGAGTTTTGCTTATTAAACCGGATATAAAAAGAGGAAATAAAAATGTCATTGTTTGATCCTAAGTCATATTCCAAGTATGTTATGATGATTTTCTTTTTGGTAGTGCTTGTTACCTCCTATTTAATTGTGAAGCCTGTGTTAACAGCTGCTTTGACTGCAATTGTATTAGCTTACATATTTTACCCTTTATTTAAATTCATAAACAAATATATAAAAAAAAAATGGATATGTTCAGTAATAGTATTTTGCATAATATTCCTTGTCATTACGCTTTCTTTTTTCTGGATGCTTAATACGCTGCTGAAAGAAGTCTTTGTCATTTATACCCTAGGTGAGCAGCGCCTTGTCAGCGGCAACCTCTTGGGCATTGACTGCAATGCAAATCCCGCGCTTTGCAATAAAATAAATTTCATGAAAGACAATCTAAAACTGCAATACTACATTAAGGAATATCTTGTTAAATTAAGGGATCTATTGACAAATTCGATAGACAATTTTGTTTTCAGCATCCCTAAAAGATTAGTTGAGTTTATAGTTGCTCTGTTCATTGCATTCTTTTTGATACGGGACGGAGAGCATATTTTTAACCGCTCGAGAGCAATCTTTACTTTAAAAGAGCATCATGAAAAATCATTAGTAAAGCAGTTTAATGACACTATATTTGCTGTTGTTTACGGGCATTTGATAATTGCATTAGCTGCCGGGGTTTTTGGTGCTTTTGGTTTCTGGCTTTTTGGAATACCCTCGCCAATTTTCTGGGGCATTGTTATTGCATTATTGGCATTATTGCCGATGATAGGCGGAAGTGTTGTCTGGATTGTTGCATGCGTTACATTAATCTTAAACGGTTATGTGACATCCGGGATATTGCTATTTATCTATAGTTTAATATTTATTTCCGGATTAGAATTTTTCATGAAGCCAAAGATTATAGCTGAGAGAGCAAATATCCATCCTATCTTCATAATTGTAGGCGTTATAGGCGGCCTGTCATTATTTGGGGTTATTGGTTTTATAGTTGGCCCTGTAATACTTGCATTATTAGTCACATTCTTTGAGATAATCGAGCAGGAGAAGATAATGATTGAAGTTAAGTAAGGTAATGGCGGTATAATCTGATTTAGAGCCATAATTATTTTGAGTGTTTTTATATTTCTGCAATAACAAAGCTTTTAAATAAATTAATCATCTCCTGTATTTTATGCCGCCATGGCACAATCCGGTACTGCGTCAGCCTTGAGAGCTGATTTCCTTCGGGATATCCCAGTTCAAATCTGGGTGGCGGCGTTAGTGCGCGTATAAGAACGCTGCTTGTGTCGCACCCTGCGACACAAGCGTTTTACATCTGATTATTCTAGGTTGTTATGCCATGAAAGCCTCGTTATATAGCAAAGGCAACAAATCTCCGAACATAAAAATTACGTTTTCTTATTACGAAAAGCAGACAAATGTTTGATAATTATTTGCTCTGAGTATACCTCTAGTTTTGAAATCCACTTTTAATCATTAAAAGTGAATTTGCAAAAGGGCCAACGGCGGCTGTAGCTCTGCCTGCAATTAATATCGGCTGTGCACAACTTGTTTTACAAACATTTTTATATAAGGCATTTATAACTTTAAGTTAATTTTAATACTTTTACATGGATTATTTAATTTTAGTGATTTTTGGCAATTATATTTCCATACATCATATTCAAAGCACAATGGCAAAATTAAGCAAGAATACAAATAAACCAAATATTGGCGAAGCTTATCAGCTTATCATAACTGAAAAGCCAAATGCAGCAAAGAAAATAGCAGATGCATTAGCAGATGGCAAAGCAATTAAAGAAGGAGGCAAAGGAGCCCCCTATTATAGGATAGCTCATGGAAACCAAGATATTGCGGTTACTTGCGCAGTCGGCCATTTATATGGGTTAGTAGAAAGAAAAGATGATGAAGAGAAGAAGAAAACAGGTTCTTCTGATGCAGAAAGTGAAAATAAAGGAAAAACAAACACTAAGAAAACAAAATCAAAATATAATTTCCCGGTTTTTGACATTGAATGGAAGCCTGTTAGCGAGACTAATAAAAACAGCGCGTTTACGCAAAAATATCTTTCTACCATTAAGCAGCTTGCAAAAAATGCTTCCAGCTATGTTGTTGCAACAGATTATGATATTGAAGGAGAGGTTATTGGCTTAAATATTATCAGGTTTGCATGCAAGCAAAAAGATGCACAGAGAATGAAGTTTTCTACATTGACAAAAGAAGATTTAGTTGAAGCATATGGGCAGCTATCAAAACATCTGGACTGGGGGCAGGCTAATGCAGGCGAGACAAGGCATATTCTTGATTGGTATTGGGGCATTAACACAAGCAGAGCCCTTATGTTTGCTATAAAAAAAGCAGGAATGTTTAAAATTTTAAGCACTGGACGTGTCCAAGGCCCTGCACTAAAGCTTATTGTTGACAAAGAAAGAGAAATAAAAAAATTTAAGTCAGAACCATACTGGCAGATAGAATTAGCAGGGAATGCTGATAAAAGCAAATCTGCAAACAAGAAAATAGATGCCTGGCACAAGGAAGATAAATTCTGGGAGAAGAAGAAAGCAGATGCTGTAATGTCCAAATTAAATGGCGCAAAAGAAGCACTCATATCTGCAGTTGATAAAAATCTATTTCAGCAAGCTCCTCCTGTGCCTTTTGACTTGACAAGCTTGCAGCTTGAAGCTTCCAAAACAGTAAGAATCTCGCCAAAAAGAACACTTGAAATTGCCCAAGAGCTTTATATCGGGGGCCATATCTCATATCCAAGAACTTCTTCACAGCAATTATCAGAGAAGGTGGGATTTAAAAAAATTCTTAATCTGCTTGCTAAACAAAAAGAATATGCAAAAGGCGCAGAATATCTGCTTGGCAAACAAATCCTGAAGCCAAACAACGGCAAAAAAACTGATCCTGCGCATCCTGCTATCTATCCTACAGGAATTGCCCCAAAAGCACTGGACCATGATAAGAAAAATATTTATGATTTGATTGTCAGAAGATTTTTGGCGACATTTGGAGAACCAGCTACAAGAGAGACGGTAAAGATTGAGATAGATTGCAGGCATGAGATATTTATTGCAAAAGGCACAACAACAGCCAATCCAGGCTGGCACACGCTTTACGGCAGATTTACAATGTTTAAGGAAGAGGAGCTTCCTAAAGTCGGGAAAGGAGATGCAATTACTGTTGAAAAGATAATTCTGCATGACAAAGAAACCCAGCCGCCTCCAAGGTACACAGAAGCAAGCATCATAAAAGAGCTTGAGAAAAGAAATCTGGGAACAAAAGCTACAAGAAGCGAAATTGTAGATACATTATACCATCGCGGTTATATAGACGGCAAATCAATGGAGGCAACAGAACTTGGAATTAAGACATGCGAAACCCTGGAGAAACACTGCCCAAAAATAATTGATGAAGAGCTTACCAGGCATTTTGAGCTTGAGATGGAAGAGATCAGGGAAAATAAAAAAAATCCTGCAGAGATTATTGACGAAGCAAAAGACATCCTTACTAAAACAATGGATGAGTTTAAGCAAAGAGAAAAAGAGATAGGTGAAGAGCTTAAACAGGCAAATATTGATACAAGAGACGAGATGAGTAATCTGGGAGCATGTCCTGCGTGCAAAACTGGAGAGCTTCAAATTCGCAGAGGAAAATTCGGTTTTTTTGCTGCATGCAATAAATACCCGGAATGCAAGACCAAAAGACCGCAGGAAGTCTGCCTGAATAAATCATGCCCCGGAAAGAAGCTTGATGATTCTGCACAGAAATTAGTTGACGATCTCTCATCCGGTAAAATTGAAAAAAAATGCCCTAAGTGCAATTTAGGGAAGCAGGTTGTCAGGAAAAGCCTCTACGGCGCATTCTTAGGCTGCAGCACATATCCAACATGCAGGTTTGTGAAGAAACTGGGCAGTTTTAATTTTAAAGGGAAAGAGGAAGAGAGTAAAGAAGAAAGTAATGAAGAGAAAGAAAGAAGTAATGAAGAGAAAGAAAGTGAAGAAAATAACTAATAAAGCCTGACAGATTATTAGCAGGCAAAATATATAAAGCAGTTGCTCTTCTAGAATTTCAACACTCCAAGCTTACAGCATTAAAGTTTTGAGTTTAAGATTGCGCCAGTATTTTTAAGTATTGTGCGTAAAAGAAATGAGCCATGAATGCGCATTACGGCTTATAACATGCAGATTCTGGCGGTATAGAGTTTATTCACTTTAAAGTGGTTACTATACCGCAAAATTTATAAATGGCAAGTTATTTCTCTTATTAAAATGAATTTGGAACTAATATTAGATAAAGCAGAAACACATTTGAGTAAGGGTATTCTTCTAGGTAATAATCAAGCTCATCTTGATATTGCAATATCTTTATATGGAAAAGCCCTAGAGCTTGATCCTAACAATCCACTAGCGTATAATAATCGCGGGGTGGCATTTGTTTGTTTAAAAAGATACGAGGAGGCAGTTGCTGATTTAACAAAAGTCCTAGAGCTTGATCCTAACAATCCAGCAGCGTATAATACTCGCGGGGTGGCATTTGTTTCTTTAAAAAGATACGAGGAGGCAGTTGCTGATTTAACAAAAGCCATAGAGCTTGAGCGTAACAATCCAAAAGCGTATAATGCTCGCGGGGTGGCATTTGTATCTTTAAAAAGATACGAGGAGGCAGTTGCTGATTTAACAAAAGCCATAGAGCTTGATCCTAACAATCCATTCTTGTATCGTCTTCGTGGAAATTGCTATAGGTTAATGGGCCATCCTGAACCTGCAAAAGCAGACTATCAAAAAATAAGTTTAATAGTTATGCAAAATCTTTTCCAAACTCTAAACTAAAACTAGGAATTCCTGACAAGGAACAATTGAGTCAAAAGCATTACAAGAAGGAATTCTGACACAAATGCAATTGAATATATTCTTTCAACACCTGAAATAAAAAAGATTTTTCCTCATGAATTGCGCATTACGGCTTATAACATGCAGATTCTGGCGGTATAGAGTTTATTCACTTTAAAGGGGTTACTATGCCGCAAAATTTATAAAGTAGCTATGCTATCAACATATCACGGGTAATCAAAATGCCAGGCACATGGTTCATTGATTTGGAAGGAAGAGTAAGCAGAGAAGATTTCGATAAAGTATGTTCAGAATTAGGAATAAATTTCTCGTCTGAAACAGTCGGCGGAAATACTTATTATGACATGAGGCATGAAGCAGAATCAGCAGCAAAATTTGGCGGTGTGGAAATAGGCTTCGGCGGAATCCGGGAGACACAAGATAACAATGCTTATGCAACTCAAATTACGATAAGTTCACTCTTAGAAAAAGAGGGATATAAAGCAATGAAAAAAACCTCTTTAGATTTGAGTCAGAGAATTCCATTCAAAAGTATTTATGGAAAATGGTTTGATGATGTAAGCAGTCAACCGCTTCCATATAAGCCTGATGTTTATCAGATAATTGAGTGAAGATAAATTTCTTGGTTTTCAATGATTAATGCCATTCTTACCGTTGATTCTTTTACGTTTTTGAAATGCACAGATTATTTCAATATAATCCCGTAACCAATCAGCCTAAATCTGTTGTCAATTCTTCTGGAAATTGTAACTCGTTCTCCTATATTTGCGCAGACTGCTAATTTTAGCTTGCATTTAACTGCTTTTTTGCGCAGCTCTGACACAACACCGACAGTTGCTGCAGTATTTACATTCAACATTAATGGCTCAAGCATTTTTACCGGCTCAACTACCATATCTTCTTTTGCTCCAACTACTCTTTCAAGCAAATGAACCTCCAAATTAAACTCTGACCAGACAGGCGGAAGTTTTCCAGGCAGCGTAACTATATTTCCGGATAAGCTGTCAGATTTGACAATTACAGGATCTAAACCAGTCAAAATTGCAATTGAGCCGCCGGGATAAATAAGTTCAACATTACTTCCTCCTGTCTTTAATGCCGTGATTGTTGTCGTCAATGGCCTCCAGATTTTCTGGTTTTTCTCCTCAAACATTCTGCCAGGAGCAATCTCTATCTTATCTCCAACTCTGAAAATTCCCTGTTTGACTGAACCGCCCAAAACTCCGCCCTGCATGTTCTCAGGCAAAGATCCTGGCTTATTAATATCAAAGCTTCTGGCAATAAACATTACTGGATCTAAGTTTTGGTCTCTTTTTGGCGTTGGGATGTAAGTCTGAATAGCCTCTACCAAAGCATCTACATTAACATTATGTGCAGCAGATAAGGGTATTATTGGTGCATTTGCATATTGTGTGTTTTTTAAGAATTCTTTAATTGCATTGTAGTTAGCAAGCGCATCTTCATCACTCACCAAATCAATCTTATTTTGAACAATAACAATGTTTTTTATGCCTGCGATTTGCAGTGCCATTATATGTTCTCTTGTCTGTGGCTGTGGACAGCGTTCGTTTACAGCAACCAGCAATAAAGCCCCATCCATGATAGTGCTGCCAGATAACATTGTTGCCATCAGGCTTTCATGACCAGGCGCATCTACTATGCTGATTTTTCTCAGAGGAATTGCAGGAGAATTGCATTTTACACAAATTTTTTTGACTCCATAAGATTCAGTCTCACTTGCTGCAGAAGCGCATGAATTGCATTTATATATCACTGCATCTGCATATCCTAATCTGATTGTAATTCCTCTCTTAATCTCTTCGCTGTGTGTATCTGTCCATTTGCCAGAAAGTTTTTCTGTCAGGGTTGTTTTTCCATGGTCAACATGGCCAATCATGCCTATATTAATTTCTGGCTGTGAGTTTTCAACATCAACATTAGGACTGCCAGTATTTGAAACTGTGCTGCTTTTATTCTCTGGCCCAGCCGGATCAGTATTATCAAGATTAGTTTTTTCAGCTTGCACAGTTTCCGCTGCTTGTGATTTTTTTCTGCTAATAGTCTTCACCTTATGGCCATGTAATTACTGCTAAAACAATCAATACAATGCCAACAAAAATTGCCAGAAAAGAAAACATATCATCTTTTGGCATATGCCTGAAGTAGACTTGTAGCTTGTTAAGCTTCTCATTTAACATTGCATTCAAGTCATTTGTATCCATTTTTATTGAGTGTGTTTTTTATTTATTCTTTATTTTATTTTGGTAAGCGATATAAATGTAGGCATTACTTCTTTTAATTAGCATCATACTCTTGTATTCCCTTTTACACAGCCTTTGCCGGAGCAGCTGCAGCTCCTTCTTTTGCTGCTGCTTTATTTCCGTCAGGTTTAGCTTCTTCTTTCTTGTCTTCAAACAATTTTTGGGTGCCTGCTTTCAGAATCTTCAGGTTTATCTGGACTATATCAGCATTGATTGTAGAGCCACAGACAGTTTTTCTCTGCTTTATACCCCATTCTTTTGTTCTAATCCCTGTGCCGCCATATGCAAGAATGATCTTTCTTTTTCCCATAATTCCAGAACGCATTGGAAACCCTGCCTTATCACTTCCGCCAGAAATCAAGAATTCATATCCTGGCAATCCGCATGATTCGCCTTTAATTTGCTGTTTTAATTTCATTCCAACAAATGGCTTTGCGTCATTGTCCTTAACTTCTAATTGCTTTGTTCTCCCTGTCTTAGGGTCTGATATGCATAGTTTATATTGTGCCATAGTATAACCTCCTTATGTTGTTGTATTTATTTAATTTATTTTTATTCAGTTATCGCTATTACTGCAGTCTCTATGGTATACTCAGCTATTATTGCTAGAATCAGGCTTTATTTAAAAAGTTTTGCGTGAAGTGAAGGCCTAATTCTCAAATATTCACGCAGCAACTGGAATTGTTTCTGCAGCCAATTTATACACCACTTTAGGTTTGTCATTCTTATCTCTTGACAAGATTATTCCCTCATTCATGTCTCGGTAACAATCAAATAATGTTCTGCTGCCATCTATCATAAATTTCTCAGTTAATCCGTGTGCGCCGCGTATTGCATTATTAATTCTGGAAGTCAGCTCACCAAGTTTTGCATTAACGTCATCTGCAGATGCCTTTACTTGTGCAGCAATCTCTCCAACACTATAGTTCTTCACATATCTTCTCCTAAATAATTCCTTCTCCTGAGGATTAAGTATCTCTTCTCCCGGATTTACTTTTCCGCCAAGCAATGCCTGCTCTAATTCCGTAAATTTAAGATGCCTTTCAACAACCCTTTCTTCATCGTAGAATATCTGCTCAGGAGATAATGCCTGCCTCTCAGGATCAAACTTCCCATATTCTTCAAACAGCTCATCACCATAAAGCTTTACGGTAATTATCCTTGAGATTTGCTTATTTTTCTCATCTGCAACTCTTGCAGGATTCTGTAAGTTGATATATCTTGGCAATAATTTGACATAATTATCCAGCTCGCCTAACTTTCCCTCTTTTATTTCAAGCTTTTCCATGGTTCTTCTGATAACATTGCGATCTTCATCACTTAACTTAAATATGCTTACTTTATCGCCCATGCTTCCAAGCTCTTGCAGGCCACCGCCAAAATATACTATTCCGCCAACATTTCCAGTTGCAAGCCCTTCTGCCTTAAAGCGATATGGGTCATTAGGGTTTACCTGCCATCCTACGATGCCTATCCCTGCATTCATCCACTCAAAACTATCTATGCCGCATGTTTCTCCAACAACTGCAACTCCGCCTTTCTTCAATGCCTTTCCAAATCTAGGGCCTGCTTTTCCCATAATGTATCCTAAGCAGCGAGAATTAGCAAATGCGTTTTGGGCTGCATCGCCTTCAACTATCAATGATGCATTAGGACCAATGCTTAAGCCTGCATGCTCACCCACATTTCCTTCAACTTTTCTGCCATCTTCTGTTGTAAATTGCATTACTCTGTATTCTATGTCATCAGTTTCATTTGCAAAATAAGTTCCGCCGCTGCCATAAACTATCACACTTTTTCCAGTAAAATCAAAATGTTCACCATAGAAATCTCCACTGGCCCTGGCTACACCTATATTCCATGAAGCTTCGACACCATGCAGCTCAAGGGTTTTTAATGAGGAGTCTCGTCCAAGCCTATCGATGAGGAGATTAACAATTCCGCAGCCTAACGGAGCAATATCAGCAGATGCACCATATTCTTTTGCCAGCATTATTTGTTTCCTTAATGGCCTTACTCCAAATAACTTTTCTACATTAGCGGAAATTCCATCATAATATTCCTCAATCTCAGGTATAGTTATAAATTCCTCTCCTCTTGATATGCTGAAGCTTCTTTCTGTTTCATAATCTCTCAATTGCTCAGATGAAATGGTATCGCTAGAAATGCCTATTATCCTTAACAGCCCCATACCAACCCTTAAAGTATCTCCGTCCTGTGCCCACCTGGTATACCTAAGATCTGCAGGATCTTCTTTTATTACAAATCTCTGCGGCAAGGATATTCCGTTTTGCATTACCCATTTATCATAGTCTGGCTCAAACACATGGATATCTGGCCTGCTCCATACTTCAAATGAATTATCTGGAAGATATTCAACTTTGACGCCTTCCGGAAATGACCTTATCAAAGCGGCTTCGCTTGAGGATACTGCAACAGAATCCGAACCATGAGGAAATCCTAGATACAAAGGCCTGTTATTTTTCTTGCTTGTGACTGCAGTCAAAACTCTCTTATTATTGACCCTGCCCATGGCAACAAGTGTATATGGGCCATCAAAAAGAGAAGCTGCTATTGTCATTGCCCTATTTATGCCTTCCTCATAACCATATTTTGAGATCTGTTCTCTAAGGTAAATCCCTACTACAAGACCTTGTAAGTTTGTATCAACATTAGTCACACGCTGCAGGAATAAATGCTCTTTTCCTTTTAAGTAGGTTGGCCGGTATTTATCTGCAAATTCTTTCAATGCCCTGTCATTTGTCAGTTGCCCATTAGCCATCACAATCAAATGATTATAATTTCCTTCTTTATCCATCCATGCAACAGGAAACCAATGAGCATTCTGAGGGTCATCAAGTGCTTCTTTAGTCGCATACCTTAGATGATAACCGCCCATGTCTCCTTCCCAATGTTCGCCTTTATGCGCAGCAAAGAATTTTTGAGCGGAGACTGTGTCCTTAACTACAATAACATCTGGGCCATATGCCTGAGCAAATGCTCTTTGGCCAGTTGCATTTTCTAACCCGTTGATTTGTGCAATTACATCATCTAATGTTTTTGCATCCAATGGCTGAGTTAGCCTGAATGCCCTATTAACAAAATCTGAATTTAATGATTTTATTCTGACTTGGCCATTAGTCAGGCTGAGTGCAACATTATTATTTTCAAATACATGCTCTACTCTCTTTTCAAGATTTTCTGGAAACAATACATTAAATGTATACCAGTCATCTGGATTAAAATTAGCTTTACTATTTTTTCTCTGGTGGCCATACATTGCTAATGCAATTGCATGCGGTCCAAAAGTCTGCTGAGGAGGAAATGCTAACGCCAGCCTTACGCCTAATGAACCGTCTAAATTTTCTCCTCTCATCAATGCAAACATCCTGCACATGATTAATCTCTCCTATCATTGATAATTATTATCTTTCCTACTTACTAAGTGCATTTTAATTTAAATTTTAAATTAATTCCCATTAATCTGAGATAGGAAATTTGCAATGCTCTTTCTAAATGAAGATGCAAATTCCTGCTGGCCTTTCATTTGCTCTAGATAGATGCTTCTAAAATTAGTGCCGTTTGGTGTCCCATAAGGAATGCCCAGTGCCAAGCTGGCCCTTTCAGTAAGTGCAATCAAATCCTGCGGACCTACATTTCTTTCGCCTGTCCTTGTAAATAACGACTGCCTGTTGTAAGACCTTAATGTGTCCCTCAGAATTGCAGCCTGTGCATTGGAATAATTCATCACTCTCGCAATATGTATCTCCTGCTGAGGTGTTGTGTAATTTCTTGCGTGCTTTAACTCTTCATGTGATGTTGTTCCTGTTGGGCATTCTCCTGTGTAACATGGCTCATTGCAGTCTATGCATCCAGCAGCAATCATAAATGCTTTGCCCAATGTCACAAAATCAGCTCCTGCAAAGATTGCTTTCTGGACATCGCCTAACTCAAAGCCCAGGCCTCCACTAATGCCTAATTTTATATTCTTAGATTTAGGGTCCAATGATATCAACTGGTCTAATGCCCATCTAGCTTCAGCAACTGCATATATAGTTGGCACGCCAAAGTTTTGCATAGAATTCTTGGTTGCAGCTGCTGTGCCGCCGCCTGCGCCTGCAACTTCAATATATCCATCTCCGTCTAAAGCAACTGCCACAGTTATCACGTCAGCCATAATATCATTAGGCCCTATCTTAACGCCGATAACAGACTGATATCTGGTTGCTTCTCTTAATTTTAAAATCATTGCTTTCAGATCTTCAACACTTGAAACATCTATGGGGTGCGCTGGAGAATAAAAATCCTGCCAAGGCTTAACAAACCGCAAATCTGCAATAAATGGGAATACCTTTTGGCCTGTCAGCTGCCCTCCCTTGCTGGGCTTAGCGCCTTGGCCCATCTTAATCTCGATTATCTTAGTCTTTGTTCCATCAGTTGTCAAATAACTTGCACAAACGCCTGCTCTTCCGCTAGCATATTGTACTATGATCTTTTCAGTAATAGCTTCAATTCGCTTTTCTAGTCCGCCTTCTCCACTATTGTAAGGCATCCCTAATCTTCTTTCTGCCTCTGCCTGAACAATATGGAATTGGTGCGAGGTTGATCCATAACTAATACCGCCTCGCCATATATTCCTATTAAGAACTACAGGCTCTTCGACTAAAGGCCCGCCTAGAGTAACACTTATATCTACATCAAGATTTGGGTTGCCAGGCAGATAGATTAAGCCGCCGCCAACGAAATTAGCTTCTCTCCAAGTCGGAAATTGAGTAGGCTCTGCCTTATTATACTGGTTGTTGCCGCTTCCTAACTGCAATGCGCCAGAGTTTCCGAAAGAATCAGCTAAATTCCAGACAAACTCTCTTTCTTCAGGTGTTCCTTTATATCCTTCATATTCATCTCCTAATCCGTATACAAACTGCGGCCTATCGCCTTTTCCAGTCAGAACTTTCGTAGCAATTGTTGGTGCTTCTCCTGCCATCTAAACATCCTCTTTCCTAAATACAATTACCCTCATTTAGCTATAAGATTGATTAGTAAAAATTTGTTATATGAAAAACAGATATATCCGGAAAAGAAACCCAGTTATTTATAAAATATTCGGCTAATTTGTGTATTTAATATACTAGATTCTAATATACTAGATTCACAAATATAGCCATCAGCATTCAGTAGAAAAAATATATTGAAAAATAAAGATTAATTCACGATAAAGAAACAAAAATCAGAAAACACCCAATAACAATTTATATCAAACAAAAACCAAAGAAATAAGAAAAAAGTATTTGTTTAGCTTGTGTGATAAAATCCTATAAAGCAGTGGCGACTGCCGACGAACACTGGCTTAGGCCATCAAAAAGTTGCTCCTCCTCTACGAATAGTTAGTAGCTGTGACACTACAAGAGTTTTGCGAGCAGAGTTAATTAATCTGTAAGTAAATAGTATTGCCCGTCGCAACTTAGTATAGTTTTTGTGGAATTGTGTTCGTCAAAGAATGGCAGTCGCCACTGCTTTGATGTTGTTATAGCTAAACAAGTACAGAAAAAACATTAAATAAAAAACACAGATTGGAATCAAAGAAACAAAAATAATAAAAGAACCCAAAAAAATAATTAAAGAAAAGAATAAGAAAAAAAACAAAAAAAAGAGATTATTTAATCCCTTCTTCTGAACAGTACGCCAAATAATGCCACAGCTACTACAATTACTACTACATATAATAGCACTACCAGGCCAGTTCCATAATTTTCAACAAAGCTTGGCTGTTTCTTAGCTGAGCTTAATGTTACCGGAGGAACTGCCTTAGCCGTAGTCTGAGCGGTTGTTGCGCTTGTTATTACAGGTGCAGATGGCTGTACTGTTGCTGCTGCTGCAGTTGCCTGAGCATCTGTCTTAACTTCTACAACTTCCTTCTTAGGCTCTTCTTTCTTAGCTTCAACTTTAGGCTCTTCCTTCTTTTCTTCGCATACAGTTACTGTTAAATCAACAGTCTCTGACTTTGATCTGGAATCTTTGTCATAGCTCAGATACAATGATAAGGGGTAAATTCCAGGAACAAGGTCTTTAGAAGTTGTTACTTTGAATTTCTTTGAGGTCTTGATATCTTCGTCATTTGCGCCTTCTGATAATTCTAAAGGACCAACCTTCTGCTTTAATCCAAGTGCTTCATTTGAAACTTCCAAATAAATGTCATCTTCATCTTCTTCGCCTTGGTTTATCAGGCTAACATCTAACTCTGCACTTCTGCCGCAGCTTAATGTTGAAGGTGTTAAAGCCTTTCTGTATAACCAGATATCATGCTTGTCTTTCTCAACTTCAATCTTGAATGAAGTATTAGCAGATACGTCAAATGAGGTTGAGCCATTTATTGCTCTGCCTTTTGCAGTTAACTTTACGGTATATGTTCCAGTGTCAACTTCCAAAGGCACATCAAAATTGAATGTAACCTTCTTGTCATCACCGGCATCTAAGTCAAAATCATCACTTTCATCATCTAAATTATCATCGTCGTCTATATCATTAATGATAACTTCTACACTAACTCCTTCAATATCAATGTTTTCTGCAGCTGTGAAAGTATTCTCAGTAGTTATCTGAAACTTAAGTTTTGATTCAGGAGCCACATTATCTGCAATGCCGCCTGTTTCGCTGACGCCAGAATCCTTCTTGCCGTCAATATATGCTTTTACTTCCTTAAATTTTAGTGTACCAGCCTGTATGCTAGGCGCTACTAATAGAACTAATACCAGCGCTAAAACACTCAATATTGTTAGTTTTCTCATTTAAATCCCCCCTATTGTTTATAGGTTATTATAATAATAGTGATAAATCATATATTAACATTAAAAATTAACC
>JACPBN010000009.1 GCA_016180275.1 Candidatus Woesearchaeota archaeon | reverse complement strand
TATCGGTATTAGCTGATGCAGATAAAATAATTCCAAACCCATTGCTTCTGCCATAAACAGTAATGTTATTATTCGAGAGATTATTAAAACTTGCTTTTGTGTCTAAAAAGATACCGCTTGCGCTTGCGCCTGTCAGGTTTGCGCCAATGATTGTATTGTTAAATACTGTTGATGAATTTGTACCATTTATGTAAACTCCATAAGTAAAGTTGTTTATTCCGCCAAAGTTTTTGATTGTTGTATTGATATAGCCAGCAGTAGTTATTCCATAGCTTGGTGATGTTGTGATGTTGGCATCTCCTGTTATTGCATATCCGCCGCCGTCTAAAATAATATGATTTGCAGTAAGAGTAAAGCATGTGCCTGTTGTATTTATGCTTGAGTTTAGCGTATATGTGCCGGCAGATGATAATGTTCCGCATGAGCCAACATCAGGGTCGAGGTTTAACTGAATAGATTTGCCCTGATATTTCACGTCAAGGGAGATGTTAAACTGCTCTGTTTCATATTTTGGCATATCGAATACTGCCCTTATGGAGAAATCTGTATTAACATTTTCTATTGGCTTTATTTTGCTGAAGTTAGCCCACTTCTTTCTGGTGATGTTGATTTTATTGCTTTTGCCGGAATTATCAAATACATCTATGTCATTGATTTTGAACTCATCTTTATAATTTGAATATTCTGTTGAGATGGTATAGTTAGTAGTTTTTTGCTGTTTCGAGAATGTAAGTATTGAGCCAATTAAATTAGCTAATTTAACTGGGTTTTTATTTATGACTTCAATTATCACTTCGCAGGTTTTTAAGTCTTTTTTAGGGTGGTCGTCTGGATACCAGCTGCAGCTGTTTCTTTCTGTGCTTGAAAGTATAAAATTGCTGGTGTTGGAGTATTTATAGCCGTATAATGATACTTCTTTTTTGTCATCAAGAACAAAATTATCTGAAGAAACAACTACACCGGTATAATTCAATGGCATGATATTTTCAGCGATTAATTGTAAATTTCTGTTTATAGCAAAATCAGATGTATTGGATGTTGCGTTAAGCAGATTCATATCATCTGTATTGCTGCTGTTATTAACTGTGTAATTCATTTGCCCAACAGAACGCCCAGTAATATTATTTGTTGATGCCATGCTCAAAAAGAACAAGAGCATTATTCCTATAAAGGCAAGCACGCTCACAGCAAAAGCATTGTGCTTTACAGGCGAATATCCGATTATGCTGTCTTTTAATCCTTTTATCTCATGCTGCTTTTCTTTTATATGCTGAGAAAAATAGGCAATATATTCAGTACCATCATTATCCGCAATAGCTTCCTGTTTGCATTGTTTACAAACCACTATTTCCTCCTTAAGCTGTTTAATCTTTACTCTGGCTTGCTCTATATTCTTACGTTTTTCAGATTTTTTCTCATGCTTTTTTCTTTTCTCAAGCCGGATTTCCATTTACTTTATCCCTCTCTTCTTCTTTGATCTGGCATATTCTGTCCAGATATTTCTCTCATCCCTGTTCATGACAAGGCCAATCTCATGGTAAGTAAGATTCTCTTTCTCTTTCAGATAAGCAACAATAGCCTCAAGAATACTTAATCTCTCATCATGGAAGATAAAACTAGGAATAAGAAAGTTGGAACTAGGAGAAATTACACGTTCCTCTTTTGTATCAGCTGTTTTTTTCAATTTATACTACACATAATGTATGTAGAATTTAAAAAGCTTGCGGTTGAGAAATAAAAATATCAAGTTATTTGCAAAAATTAAATATAGTTACATACATTATATGTATTAATAATTACATACATTGTAGGTATTAATAGCCAGATACGCTGTATTTATAAAATCAATAAGAAATACTTAAATAAAACCCTAATTACATACAATATATGTATTAATAATCACATACATTGTATGTATTGATAGCCAGATACGCTGTATTTATAAAATCAATAAGAAATACTTAAATAAAACCCTAATTACATATATTGTATGTACAAGAATGTTTAGAACATAAGATAAATTATAAGCTAATCTTATAATTAGATTTAATATACATACAATATATGTATCAAATTTAAGATATTGTTTAGCTTGTGTGATAAAATCCTATAAAGCGACGGCGACTGCCGACGAACACTGGCTTGTATCAATGAGGAGTTTTTCCTCCTCTACATTGGGAGGAATATATGCACTATTAAAAGAGTTTTGCGGGTTGTGTTGACAAATGTTCATTATAATAGCATTGCCCGAAAAAACTCTGTTACGTTATGCGGATTGGTGTTCGTCATAAAATGGCAGTCGCCGCCGCTTTTGATGCTGTTATAGCTAAACAAATACAATTTAAGGTATCGTTGTATATTTAGTATTGACAAGCAGCCATTCAATAAGAAGCAATACAAAAGCTGCAACCATTAAAGATACAGAAAGATTTATTCCATTTGGCTTTTCAGTAATAGAAGCTATCTCATTATATGCAGAAGATAAATCAGTCAATTGCTTTGCACTAAAATATTTGCCATTTGTAAAGCTTGCAATTTTCTTTAACCCTTCTTCGTCAAGCTTTGTCTTAATTCCCGGAATGACTGTAAGATTCAATTCTGCAAATATACTGCCTTCATCAGTTCCGATTCCAATAGTATGAATGACAATATTATTCTCCTGGGCATATTTAATTGCAGTATTAGAATCTTCGCCTACAGTCCCCTGGCCATCGGTCAGTAATATGATTGCCTTGCCCCTAGACTCTGCTTTATTATTATTTTCAAGCTGCTCGAGCTCTGGATTTTGTTTTCTGCCAATATTTAATAATTGATTTGCGCTGATAATTATTGCATCTCCTAAGTTTGTACCGCCTATTCGTTTTATGTTTACATTTCCCAAAGCTTCTTTTAATTTAAAAGCATTAGTTGTAGGCTCTATTTCCACAATACTGGTTGTTGCAAAGCTAATAATGCCAATATTAGCTTTTTTGTCAAGAATATTTATAAAATTTAATGCTGAATTCTTTGCTGCTTCTAATCTGGTAGGCAATAAATCTTTTGCAAGCATTGAAGTTGAACTGTCAATAGCAATCATAAAATCAAAGTTGCTTGTTTGCCCTATATACCATATAACTGTGCCTGAAGCTGAGAAGATTACAAAAGTTATAACAAGCAGGCGTGAAATAAGCAAACCATAATTTTTTGAAAGAATATGCCCATGAGTTACGCGTGCAATAGCTTCAAAATTGGCAAATTTAACTGCTTTCTTGTGAGTATATTTTAATGCAATAAAATGGCCTATTATTAAAACAGGCAGAGCTACCAAAAACCACAGGTACTGGGGATTGTTAAATGTAATTGCCGGCATGTTTATTCTTTTGTGTTTTTTTATTTATTTGATTGTGTTTTATTTATTTGTTATAATTGAGTTAGACTGTTATTTATTTAAATTGCCGTTTTTTAGGCACTGTCGCAAAAGTGAGTGATTTTTGTTCAAAGCCAAAGCATCAGCCTGCGAGCACTTACAGGTTGTACGGATAAGTTGTGCTTCCTTTTGAAAATCATTTTTAATCATTAAAAATGATTTTGCAAAACCTCTACTTTTGGTTTACTCGCTTTCTTATTCGTTTAGTCTCTCTTTGTGACGAGCTAACTCGCTTACTTGCAACTTACCGCCCAGCCCTACTTAACAGGATATTTTAATTTGTGCTCGCAAAAATTGGCTGATGCTTTGGCTTTTAGGTTATCACTCACTTTTTATATTGTGCAGTTTTTTATCTGTTTTAATATACCTACCTCATTTTCAATTTTCTTTTATTGAAAAAATTCATTATTGGCCTGATGAAGCTTTCATCTGTCTGCAATGGGATGAAATCTGCCCTGAATTTAGCAAATATACTCTGAATATGCGCTTCATCTGCACGAACATTTATTTCATATTCATGCTTTATTAATCCAGGATCAATAATAAGCTGCTGGCTTGAATAAGGATTCTCTATGACTACCTGACCGGTATCATCCGGCAAAGTCCTGTCGTGCTTGTCTCTAACCATTATCCCAATAATATCAAACTCCTTTGATGCAATCTTTAATGCATGCTCCCAATCCTTTGTTAAGCCAATAAAATCAGAGATAATGATTATTAATGTATGAGGCTTTACAAAGTGCCTGACAAACTTCAATGCATATGCCAAATCATAATCCCCGCCATATAGCTTAAAATCTGTCAAGGTTTTCTGCAAAACATAAAACTTTCCCTTACCCTGCGCAGGCTTCATTTTTTTGATTATTTTATCGCTAAATAATACAAATCCGGCTGAGTCTCCTGAGTTTAAAACAATATAATATAATGATGCCATAAGCTGAGCTGCATATTCTATCTTTAACAGATACTCAGAACCAAATAACATGCTTGAACTTGCATCCAGCAAAAAAAGCACTTCTACATTGCGTTCCTCGACAAACTCCTTTACCAAAATCTCGTTTGAACGAAGAGTTGCTTTCCAGTCTATCAAATTAGCATCATCTTTATCACTATATCCCCTGTAATTTGAGAATTCCAGGCCTTTGCCTTTGAAAGAGCTTTTATAACTGCCCACAATCTTTGTATTGACTAAACCGCGGCTGATTACCTCAAGGCTTTTTATTGTAGGAGTTAAGTTAATATTAAGCTTTGCCATAAACTTTAGTTTCACTAAAGTTTAATCAAACCATCGTAATATCTCGCTTCGCTCGATATTACAACTCTTTATGACTAAACTTTACGAATCCTCCTTTTTATAACTCATGGAACTTTTACTTTTGAGAGAATTTCTGTAATTATTTGATCAGTCTTGATCTCATCTGCCTGGCCTTCGTAATTGATTAAGAGGCGATGTCTAAATACATCATGCGCAACATTCTTAACATTCTGCGGCGTTACAAATGCATGACCATTTAATAATGCATCTGCTTTTGAAGCGATATACAATCCAATAGATGCTCTTGGGCTTACACCATATTCAATATATTTACCAAGCTTTAGATTATAGCTAACAGGATTTCTTGTTGCATCAACTAATCTAACAATATACTTTTCTACATCCTTGCTTATGTGTATAGATTTAACAAATTCCTGCATCTTAATCAGTTTTCTTGCGCTAATGACTGCCTTTATTTTATAATCTGTAAAATCTCTTAAAGTCATATTTTGTTTTAATATAAGCTGTTCATCATCAAGAACGGGATAATTTATAAAAAGCTTAAACAAGAATCTGTCCAGTTGTGCTTCCGGCAGAGGGTATGTACCTGAACTTTCTATTGGATTCTGAGTTGCCATTACAAAAAATGGAGGCGAGAGCTTAAATGTCTGATTCCCGATAGTAGACTGCTTTTCCTGCATTGCCTCTAATAAAGCAGACTGTGTTTTAGGCGGAGCCCTGTTAACTTCATCTGCCATTACAAAGTTAGCAAATATCGGGCCTTTGATAACATGAAGACCGTGCTTTTCAGAATATCCTGTAATCCCAATAATATCCGTAGGCAATAAATCAACTGTAAATTGTATCCTGCTAAATTCGCAGCCAGAAGCCA
This sequence comes from Candidatus Woesearchaeota archaeon, assembly GCA_016180275.1. Taxonomy (GTDB): domain Archaea; phylum Nanobdellota; class Nanobdellia; order Woesearchaeales; family UBA10200; genus UBA10200. The sequence continues at coordinate 14,680 of JACPBN010000009.1, read as the reverse complement.
TTGCCAGAGCCCTCACAATCAGTGTTTTTGCAATGCCCGGAACTCCTTCAATAAGCACATGGCCATTCGATAATAAGCCGCGCAATAATCCATCTATAACTTTTTCCTGGCCAACAACTATCTTAGCTATCTCATTCTTTAATTTAGCTATCTCTTTTTTTATTTCAGCTATCTCTTTTTGAATTTTTGTTGCTTCCATTTTTATAGCAGGATGTTAATTTTTAATAATAGTTGCAGTAATATATTGTTAAGATGCATAGTAAGATTTACGAAGCAGCTGCCGCCGTTGGCACTCTCTCGTTTGGTAGAAAAGTTGCTCCTCCTCTACTCATAGTTGCTAGCTACAGTAGTAGAAGATCATCGCGTGTATTGTTAGTTGAGGAGTAACGAAATTGTCTTGCCCGTCGCAACTTCGCTTCTTTAACTGGATTTGTGCCAACTAAATTGGCGGCAGCTGCTATGCACATACTTCTTGAGCCGGAATATTAATTTTATGCTCAAAGCAGATAATTATCGAATATTTGTTTGCTTTTCGTAATAAGCAAAGGCAAGTTTTATATTAGAGAATTTGCTGCCTTTGCTATACCACCGCAATCAACATATATTTCTTCCTAATCATCTATTAAAATGATGCCTTGCTTCTATCCAACGGACTGTGCCAGATGCTGCCCTCATAACAACAGAATGAGTAACAGCACCAAAACTAGTAAATCTTACACCTTTTAATAATGGGCCATCGCTGACTCCAGTTGCTGCAAACATTATATTATGGCCATTTGCCAAATCATTAAGATGAAATACCCTATCAAGATCTTTTATTCCCATTTTGAATGCCTGCTGCCTGTATTTTTCTTCATGAGGCTTTAAGACAGCCTGCATATCTCCTCCTAAACATTTCAATGCAGCAGCTGTAATAACTGCTTCTGGCGCTCCGCCAATGCCAAGCATTACATCTATCCCAGATTCTTCAATGCAAGGCGCAATGCCTGCAGAGATAGTGCCATGCTCTATTAATCTAATCCGTGCACCAACCTGCCTAATTTGCTTGATAACTTCAGCATGCCTTGGCCTGTCAAGAATCATAACAGTAACGTCTTTGATATCTTTGTTTAATGCAGAAGCAATATTTTTTATGTTTTCTTTAATGCTTGCGTTTATATCAATACTGCCAGCTGCCTTTTTGCCAACAGAAATCTGGTCCATGTAAGTGCCAGGAGCTTTCAATAAAGAACCCCGCTCACCAGCTGCTAAAACAGATATTGCATTTGGCTTGCCGTTTGCCAAGTTAGAAGTGCATTCCAGAGGATCAATCGCAATGTCTATCTTTGGACCTTTGCCTGTCCCAATCTTTTCTCCAGTATACAGCATAGGTGCTTTATCTTTCTCTCCCTCGCCTATTACAACTATTCCATCAAAATCAATGTAATTAAATCTAGAGCGCATTGCATCAACTGCAGCCTTATCTGCTGCATTCTTATCTCCCGTTCCCATCCAGTGCGAACAGCTGATTGCAGCTGCCTCTGTCACTCTGACGAATTCTAACGCTAGGTTTCGGTCCATGATTATCACATGATTACAATATCCCTATAATATTACAATATTCGTATAATTATACCGTAAAAGATCATATATTATTTAATAAAAAGAATAAGCCTGTGTTTATATATTTTTTTGAATATTTTAGGGTTAGATGTTTTATTGTTGATAACTATGCTTATTTGTCTAATGCATGCAGAATAAGATAAGTTGCAATTCCGGCAGTTATGCTTGTTGCTATACTAATAGGAATCCCAACTGTAAGCCAAGGTGTAACTGATCCACGCCTATATCTTTTTAGAGAGGTTTCTGATGATGGCAAAGTTCCCAATACAAATCTAGTATCGTCTATAATATTTATTACTGTATCAAGAATTTTGGAGTGATAACCTTCTAAAAAAATTTTTAACCTGTAATAAAGTGTTTTGTAAATCTCTTCATCATATAAAACCTGCCGTCTCCCTTCTTTAGGTGTAAATCCTACTTCAATCAGGTTTGCTTTTGTTTCCTGTTCATCGATATATAATTTCAAGGATTCCAATTTTTCATTGCCTATTTCTTTTCCACATATAGGCTCTAAATATACGCCTACTAACCCTTTTCCATCTTCTTTTAGCAAATAATCAACTGTAATCTCATTATTTTTTTTGTCATTTTTTATAAGGAACCTTATGTCATATCTGTCTCCTTCACTATATCCAACACCTGCAAAACTAGGGCCATGTAATTGAGAAGATTTTGTAAAATTTGCCATAAGCGATTGGCTATGTCCAGTAGCAATGACTTTAGATATCAATCTAGAAACAACGTCTGCAATAGTATCTTCATTCTTAACTGTTATCAATGCCATGATTATATTTAACTAAATAGCCCATTTATAAAGTTTTCGTTTTATTTACTACCTAATAGTTATTACTTCTATTGTAGAAAATTATTTAAACTAAGTAAAAATTTAGTAAATTATATGGCGCAAATAAATCATAAAATAATAAACCGTCAGATAAATGATACTAACACTGTATTCTTTGATGTGGATACGCAGCATGACTATCTATCGGAAGCTAGCAATAAGGCAATAAAAAATTCAGCTGAAGTAAAGAAAAATCTTGCTAAATTAACTCATTATGCAATTGAAAATAATATCAAGATTCTTGGAAGCGTTGATGTGAATAAAAATACCAATATGGACCAAACTGATTATAATAAAATTAATTCTGTTAACATAACTAATACAGGAAATAAAATCCCTGAGACATTTGTTCAAGGAACTATTTTTGTGCCGAATAAAAAGGTAAGTGAGCAATTAATCGCTAAAGCTGTGCAGTCAGATTCTCCAGTTTTAGTTGAAAAGCAAGCTTACAACTGTTTCCAGAATCCTAATATGGATGCAATCGTAAAAATTATATCTGAAACAAATAATGATAATAATGTAAATAAAGCAATCGTCTACGGCGTTGCGACTGAATACTGCGTGAAAGAAGCTGTTCTTGGATTGTTAAGCAGAGGCATTAAAGTTCTTCTTGTAAGAGATGCTATAGGCGCAATAAATGAAGAGCTTGGGAAAGAAGCATTGAAAGAGATGAAGGGTGCTGGCGCTGTGGCATTGCCCGGAAAAACTTGGCTAAGTTATATGGATTTGTGTTCGTCAAAATTGGCAGTCGCCGCAGCTTTTGATGTTGGTGTAGCTAAACAAATACATTTTTCTTACAGCCAATCGCCGATCTTAAACAACACAAAAGCCAATGCAGCTATCAGAATTATTATGCCTGTGACAATCACAAAGCCGTGCTGTGAGCCTGAAAATGGGATGTGCTCAAAATTCATGCCATAAATCCCAGAGATTGCAGCCGGAATCATGAAGATCAATGTGATTGCAGTCAATCTTTTGATCAGATTGTTAAGCTTGCTTGTTGAGATGATTGCCTGCAGATTAAACAAGTTAGCAATAACATCTCTCTGGATCTTTTCTGTATCAAGAACCTGAAGCGCATTATAGTAAATGTCATTAAACTGCTCCCTGTTTTTGTCTGAAAGAAACTTGAAGTATGCCTTTCTCAAGGTATTAAGGACTTCAATGTTAGAGATCAATGCCTGGTTAAAGACGGTCAGCGTGACGCTTTTTTCATAGATCTTCTCTACATTTTCCTTTGAAAGCGAGAATCCTTTTGACTGGAACAAATCAATGCTGTCAGAGATCTTATCAATATTCAGCAGGAACTCATCATTGATCTTGTCAAGTATGTGGTATAAGAAATAGCATGCATTGAACTTGAACAGATATCTGCTTTTTCTTGCATTCACCAAATCTTCAATCTTGTTCAATGAGGCAATGCGCTCCTTTTCAACCGTTACAATCAGGTTTTTGTTTATGAAAATATTGACAGGGACTGTCCTTACATCGCCATTGTCTGTGATCGGAGAACGGAATATTATCTGCAGATAACGAGAAACATGCAATCTTGGACGCTCATCGTGCTCTAGAAATTCCTTGAACTCTTCTATCGTGGCATTTGTAAGCTCTGACAATAAATTTACTTCTGATTCATCAGGCAATATAGCACGGACCCAGACAGTCTTGTGCCCCTGCCTTATCTCATCAATCTCTATCTTCTTTACATCATCCTCAACCAATGTAAATGCGTAAATTGGCATGGTACTCACTTCATATTTAGTATCATCTGAAAATACTGTTAAGAAGCTGCAATGTTATATAAATGTTGTTCTTAATAAAAATTTTGGGATAAATAAATTAAAAACAGTATGTGCATACTAATCAATAACGATTAAAGCCACAGCCTACACACCAGTGGGCATTAGACGGTTAAAGAAAAGAGTTACTCCTCCTCTACGATTATAATATTAGATCCGTCAATAGGAAAGTATTGTGTGCTGTGTTAGGAAATAGCTGTTATATTGATAGCATACTCATTTCATTCGTAGGTTTGGAGACGTAACTCCAAACCATTGCCCGTCGTAACTTGGCAAAGTTTCTAAAATTATGCCCACTACATTGGCAGTGTAGGCTGTGGCTTTTGTTCAAATTTTAATGATGCACATACTAAAAACAACAAACTTTTAAAATAATCATCTCTTTTTATTGCCTGAAGGTGTGATGATGGCAGATGCCCAACAAACTAATCAACAAAATCAAAATTCTGCAATAATAGATTCTAATCAGGAAGACCTTGGCGCAACAAACAAGCCACCATATAAGAGAGAGATATTTGCAATTGCCGGAGTCTCACCTGAAGTGCTTGCAGTTGGCATGGCTAAATACAGCAGAAGCGCTTTAAGTATAAAGGAAACAATCAGCGAGCTAACAGAAGAAAAATCAGCTGAGTTCCATGAGAAATGGGTTATTGGGTACGGAGATGCTTCTGTAGCTGATATGGCACAAGTGCAGATAGCATGCGAAAATGTTTCTATTTTAGCAAGCAAAGTAATTGAAGACAATAGATTAGGAAGCTACCAAGAAAAATCAACTCGCTACCAGAAATTTGATAGGGGGAGATTCTATAAGCCAGCAAAGATAATGCAAAATCCTGCATTAGAGCAGTTGTATGAAGAGCATTGCAATTATTTGTTTGATCAATATATATTGATTTTAGACAAGATGACTGCTTTTTTTATGCAGAAATTTCCTAGGCCGCAAGAGATGAAGGAGAATATCTATGCATCAAAAGTAAAGGCAAGAGCATTGGACGCTGCTAGGTATGTATTGCCTGTTTCTACTCTGACAAATCTAGGGTTTTCTATCAATGCCCGCAGTTTGCGACATGCAATAAGCAAGATGCTTGGGCATCATTTGGATGAGATCAAAGAGATTGGTTTGGAAGTAAAGAATGCAGCTTTAAATACTGCGTATAATCCCCAGCAGACAAAGATAACTAATTTCCTAAATCAGATGAAAGCAAGCACTAACCCAGAACTGCAGGCTAAAGCAGATGAAATCTCAAAGCTGCTCTCATTGCAGGTAAAAGGGGCTCCAACTTTAATAAAACATACTGATCCTAAAGAGTATCTGCAGAAAATTAAGCTGCTTTCAAAAGAATTTACGGAGAGCATAGTAAGATTCAATGACATGGATGCTGAGAAAGAGATCTATGATGCAGGCAAAGTCTATGGTGTTGATTTTGTTGATGAGAAGATAAGCTATGAAGATGAGCTAATTGCAACAGTTTTTTATGAAAAATCTCGCTATTCATTCAGGCAGATACTTAATGTTGTCAAGTCATTAACAGTAGAACAGAAACAGGATATAATTAACTCACTTGGGAATTTACGAGGGCAGTTTGACTGGCTCTCAAGGCATTATGAAATCCCAGGAGCTTTAATATTTGATACTTTTATGGATTATGGGTGCTTTAGAGACATCCAAAGGCATAGATTATGCACGCAAATTAATCAAGAGTTGTCAATTGACCACGGATATTATGTACCAAAAGAGTTGGTTGAAGCAGGAGCTGATGGGATTTTGCATGAGACACTTAAGAAAAATATAGAAGTTTACAATAAGATTGCACAAGAATTTCCAGCAGAAGCACAGTATGTTATTGCTCTCGGATCCAAAAAAAGAACCCTGTTCAAGATGAATCTAAGGGAGCTGAACCATATAATTGAGCTTCGCAGCAAGCCAGGCGGGCATATTGCATATAGGTGGCTAGCATATGAGATGTACGAGCAGGTAAAACAGAAATATCCTCTGCTGATGCAGCATTCTAGGGTTATGCTGCCAGATTTTGAGAGGGATTTCTTTTTGCGATAGAATTAGGTTAGATTATTTTATGCAGCTACATCTAAATTTCTTCCTATTGATCTCTTTTTCTCAGCTGCTTTTAGATGTGCTAATAATTCTCTAAAGTCTTCTTCAGTATGTAATCTTCTCTCAAATAATTTTGCTATTTTTTTCTCTGTTTCTGCGACTGCATCTCTTAATAATTGAGGATAACCTTCCATCTGGGTACTTTTAATTTTAGCTAAATCATTTGCAGTCAATCTAGCCAACATTGCTTCCTGATGAACCAATAAGGCCACAAGCTTTGATAATTCTTGATCTTCGGTTAGTAATGAGTGTGCATCTCTCTGCAAATCTTCTGCTGTAACTAATTCTTCGGGCTTTGTAGTAAATAAACTGCGAATTATTCGTTTAAGAAAATTGGCCATAAATAAAACCTCATTTTTTCTTGCAGACAAACATCATATGGTCAAGCTGGAAAGGATCTAATGCCTTGTAGTCAATAAGCTTCATCTCTCTCTCTAATAATTTTCTGACTTCCTCAAAGATCAAGCTTGGCCTTTTTGTAACATCTATACTTCTTGCTTTAATAGCCAATAATGCATAACCATCATTTTTTAGAAATAAGCTGCAGTTCTTTAAGAAGATTTCTGTCTGATTCTTCTGCGCAATATCCATGTAAACAACATCGACTGTAGAGATTCTAGTTGCGTAAGTCTCTGGCTTGTTTGCATCTGCCAAAATTGGAGCAATATTTTTCCTATCTTTTGCCAGGAATACTAAATCTCTTACAACTCTAGGTGCAAAATCCAATCCAAATATAAAGCCGTCACTTCCAACTATATCACTGACATGGCTTGGTGTTGTGCCAGAGGATGCACCTAAGTAAAGAACTAAGTCACCAGGCTTGATGCCGATCTGATTGATGTTTTTCAATATTGCTGCGCAGAGCTTGCTTTTTGCAGCATTCCATTCTCTGTATTCTGTGTTTCCTTCTGTATGAAGGTACTCATCATAGACTTTCCTGCCTTTAACGAGATTCTTTGTTAGAAGTATCCTTTTTCTGCCTACTTGCGATTCAAATATCCCCGGGAATTTTGTGGTTTGCATTTTTAGCTAATTAGATTAGTTTTTTTATGGCATATAAAGTATAACATATCCTATTTTTTTCTTCTTGAAACATCAGCTGAATTTTTTCTCTATTTCAGCCCTGAGCTTATCTCCGATAAATTCTCCCTTGTAATAATCAACTTTTGCTGCCAATGCAAGCTTGTTGGCTAATGCACGCGCAATCTTGCCTCGGTCTTTTTGCTTTGCGCGTGAGATGAAAGGATGAGAGATTAATACACCATATTTTGGAGGTCTGCTGTTTGTTTTGATGTGCCTGAACAATGCTTTCTCTGCTCCAAGTATCTGGATTGTGGATGCAGGAAGTACAGCTAAATGCCGCAAACTTTTTGCATGCTCTAATAATTTTGCGCCAATCAATGCTCCTGCTATTTCTTTAATATTCTTGCAGTAAGTATCCATAAGATTTTCTAAATAATCTGTGTGTTTTTGCTTCAATGAATATAGTTCACGTATGGATCTTGCAAGATTTAGCATTGGCTCAATATCCTGTTTCTTTAGGTCTGCGCCAAGCAGATTCTCATCATGCTTTATTTCCTTCAATAATTCCTGCTTTGTCTTGCTGAGAATAAGCTCAACAAACATCTCATGGCTTTCAATGCTGCGAGAGAATTCTGGATTATAAAGCTCGTACCATTCTCGCAATCTTTTTGCTAATGTGTTTGCTACTTTGTCAATCTCCTCTACATTATTTATAGCTTGAATAATAAAATCATCTTCATTAACAGCCTGCTTAATTAGATATGCTGTCATTGCCATGTTTTGGGAATAGAAATGAGAGAAATTAGTCTTGTCTTTGAAATATGGCAGGATCTGCTGCAATATTTTAGAGTTAGGCTTTTCTAACAGCTGTTGTGTTGTAAGTTTTGGCTTATGTGTTGCGGCTAATTTTTGCTCATGTTTTGCACTATTGCTGTAGTCGTCCAATGTATTAAAGTTTATGCTGTCAATTAGGTTAAACTGCCCGTCAAATACAAAACTCCCAAGCAAATTTGTAAACAGGTAATTCTGCGCCATATAGTTATTAAAATAGGAGTTTGTTTAAAAGTTTTACTAGTATGTATTAGGCTTTAGACGATAAAAGCCAGAACTGTGGCTTCGTCTCAAGTCGGAAATTTATATACTGCGTATACAAATTTCCGCCTTTCGACCGTCGCCTGCGAACATTAGTTGACTAATTTAATTGACCTTCGCTCCATGGAACATCGCTCAGGTCGCGAATGTTATTATAATTATGTTCGCAATTTGGCGACGTCAGCCACAGTTCTGGCTTTTTTAAGATTAGCCTAATACATACTTTTACTAGTAAAGTTAATATATACAGATGAGATACTAATTCAAGATTTATTATGATAATAGCCTATATAACATGCAGGAATAATGCAGAAGCGCAGAAAATTGCTAAGTATTTGCTAGACAAGAAGCTGATTGCCTGTGCAAATATACTCGGCTCTAAATCTCTTTATCGTTGGAAAGGAAAGCTGGAAAAGCAGAATGAAGCTATCTTGCTATTAAAGACAACTGAAAGCAAATTTGAATCTGTGAAGCAAACAGTTAAGAAAATGCACAGCTATAAAGTGCCATGCATATTAAAGTTGAAAGCTGAAGCCAATGATGAATATTTTAGCTGGCTTTGCAAGGAAGTAAATGAGGCCTAGGCTTAATTATTTGTTAATGTGGTCACAAATTTGTCATAATGTTTATAAAGTTCTTATTATAATTGAGATGATTTGTTTTAAATCTTTAATATTGAGAGGGGAGCATGGTCATACACTTATTACAGGAAGAGCATTTGCGAGTTAAGTGCATGTACTGCAAAGAAGATCTAGCTAACAGGGAAGACTGGCGCTCTGAGTTTGCAGGAGATGAGCATTATAAAACAGTAACCTGCAACTGCGGAAAAGAAAGCTGGATTAGGGTTGGGTTTTCCGGCTCTGGCCATGATTTCTGGGATGGAAGCCCTAGCTGGATACTGCCAAACAAGAGTGAGAAAAAGGAAGATAAAGAAGAAAATAAAACCATAACTGATCAGCCCGATAATAAAGAAAAAAATAGCAAAATAGAAGAACCTAAAAAAACTCTTGAAGAAAGCATAAAGAAGTAGGATAATCCAAACATGTGGCACTATCGAAAAAGCGAGTGATTTACTTACTTAAAGCCGAAGCGGTGGCTGCCAGCGAGCACTAGCGTAGTATTTTGATAGGTTGTGCTTCCTCTACATTGGGTTCACTCGCTTTCTTATTAGCTTAGTTTCTCTTTTTGACGAGTAGCTTGCATACTCGCTACCGACTGCCCAGCCCTACCTTACTTAGTTATCTTCAAAAGTGCTCGCTAAAAAAGGGCAGCCACCGCTTCAGCTTTTTTTTATAAAATCACTCACATTTTATTTTGTGCCAAACATGCGATAAGTTAATAAACATGTTAATATTGTGTATATGGCATGAAAAGAAAAATTATCTTTCTAATTCTTTTGATCATACTATTAGTTATGCCTTTTGCCTCTGCATCAATATTTGGCTGGATAACCGGGCGCAGTGTTGAAGGCAAGCCAGATTTGATAGTCACAGAGGTTAAATTTCCAGAGCATATTGAAGCGAGTAAATCATTTTTGGCAAGTATAACTATAAAAAACATTGGCATTGCTGCTAAACCTGAAGGTGATGTGGTTTTTGCAATAAGCACCCCATTAACAAGCTCTCGGTGTATTCATGGCAGTGTCTGGAGCTCGTTAGCACCAAGTGAATCAATAACCAAAGACTTTACATTCAGCTGTTCTGAGCTTGAAAAAACCAGTTATGGGTTTCCAGAAGGCACTTATGATATAATGGCTGTGATTGATTATGGCAAAATCTTGGATGAGGCTGATGAAACGAACAATGAGCTAAAAAAGATTCTTGTTATTGAAACAGGCAAGATTCCTGTTCCAGAAGTGAAAGAAGAGGTAAAAGAACAAGTTAAATGCAGTTTTCTGAACTCAAATAGAGAGCAGAAATGCTACACAGATGACGGCAGATTTGTATGTTCAGGAATAGAAGCATGCACGGCTGAGGTATCTGGCGAGAAAGGCAAAAAACTTAGGTGGAAAAGCAGCTGTGGTAACGAAGTGTATACTACAATTGATGGGAATAATGAAAATGCAGAATTTAAATGCGAGCAACTAGAGATGCCTATTCCTACTACACCTGCTCCTGTTCAAGAACCGCCAGTGCCAATGCTCAAAGAACGATTCAAATGCATATTTTTAAATTCTAATTCTATACAGAAATGCTACACAGATGATGGCAGATTTAGCTGCACAGGAATAGAAACTTGCATTATAGATGTTGCTGAGCAAGCAAACAAAATGCTTAGATGGAAAAGCAGCTGTAATGGTGAAGGTTCTTCTCAAATAGATGGCACAGACAAGTCTGCTCAGTTTAAGTGCGAACAGACTCAGACAATGCCTATGCCAACAACTCCAGTAATTACTCATCCACCTACAACCCCTGTAACTACTCCAGCACCTACTAAAACACCTCTGCCTGTACCAATTCCAGAAGAAACAAGAGATAAAGTTAAGCTGCATTATTTCTACTGGGAAAAAGAATGTGCAGCATGCGAGTCTGAAAAGCTTTTCTTAGACAAGCTTAGAGAGAAATATCCTCAAGTGGAATATGATTCATATAAAATAGACCTTTCTTCAAGTAAGAGCTATACCTATTTTGTTGTATCAAACTTAAAACAAGGGAAGCCGACTATTTTCCTAGATGATAAGATATGGATTGGATATGATGAGGATATTGCCAGAGAGATAGAAAATAAAGTAAAAGATTGTCTTGAAAAAGGCTGCAGCTTAACTCCTGCAATTCCTGCTATGTCTACAAGACCCCAAATAGTGCCGCCAGAAACAATACCTTCACTTAAAGAGCAAGTAAGATGTATTTTTTTGAATTCAGATGTGCTTATACGCCCCCATACTGCTGCTCGTGAAAAATGCTATAGTGATGATGCACGGTTTGGGTGCTCATGGGACGGAAATGTGGCAACAGAAGAGAATGGAAAGAGATATGCCTACTGTGTTGCTGATACCTATGGAAATACAGGAGCAAAGCTGACATGGAAAAGCTCATGCGGCGGCTATGCTTATACCCTATTAGATGGCAGCAATGAAGATGCGGAATTTAAGTGCACGCCAGCGAGTGAAGTAAAAGAGGAGCAAATCATTGGAAAAGGATTTAAACATGCATACTGGCAGTGTTATGACAATGCAGAACAAAAGCCTGCAGCAAGTGAAAGTGTTTCTTGCAAATCCTCTGAAGAGTGGCAGAGATATGCACAAGAGTTTTGTAAAGGACATTGCATTAAATATGAAGCCGAAGGTATCTCAAAATGCGGTGTAAATTCATTGGAGATAGAGAAGATAAAGAAAGCAAAAGAGAAGGCAGAAGAAGCTATGAGAGAAAAAGAAGAAAAAGTAAGAGAGGAACTTAGAAGAGAAAGAGGAGAGAAAAAAGAAATGCCTGTGCTCCCTATTGAGAGAGAGAAAGTACCTTTAGAAGAGAAAGCAAAAGAGGAAGAAAAGAAAGAAGCTATACTAATCTGCAAGGATAGTTGTCCTTTAGACGGGAAATGTTATCCTTTCGGCTATAGAAAACAGGTAAAGTATTGTTCAGATGAAGGCGCGTTTAAAGAGCAGCTAGAAGCAGATGGTGCTTGTGAGAATAATTTTGAATGTTCAACTAATGTTTGCGTGGATGGGAAGTGCATGAGTTCTGGAACTGCGGAGCAAGCACTGAATGCTTGGAGAATGCATTCAAAGAATGCAAACCTGCCAAAATGAGCCAGAGCCAGGGTGGACCAGTGTCTGAGATGGTTATTGTTGGGCTTGAAGGCAAAAAATGCGTGTTAAAAATAACGGGTAGTACTGAAATGACAGGCGGTGCTGAGTCGATGACATGCAAATTTGAGAACTATGCTCTTGGCATGAAAGATGTGGGGCATGGGTCTATAGAGCAGTACTGCACAGGGAAACTTACTTACTGGCTTGCATCCGCACCGAAAATGATAAAGCCTGGAGAAGCACGTGCGCTTAATTCTGTTGTGAATGCAATAAAATTATCAGCAGATCCAAACGATCTAAGATATAGTTTTACTGCACATGATCCAGAGGGTGTCAAGGAATTTAGTATAATAAAGTCTGACTTTGGCGAGGTGCTTGTAAATGCTGAGCCTCCCTGCTCTAAAGAGTTTACTTCAGAGCTCAAATTTAAGCCATCAGACCTTCCGCTCATAGCTTCTGTGATAGATTGTGGGACACCTATTATGAGGCATGAATTAAAGGTAGATATCAAGATTCCTGCTGCTGAAGAAGAAAGATCTAAAGAAGTGGAGGTGCCAGCCAAAACTGAAACTCTTAATGCAATATCTGCCTGTGAAAAAATTAGAGAGCCTGGTTTAAAATATAAGTGTACAGCGATGGTAAAAAAAGATTCTTCTGATTGTGAAATGGTAGATGAACCTGCTACAGCATATTGCTATGCAGATGTAGCTTTGGTAGCTAAAGATTCTGCAATCTGTGGAAAAATAAAAGAGGTGGGCCATAGAGAAGCCTGTAAGGCATTAGTAGAAAGAGCAAAGGACAAGTGCAGTAAATGGATATATGCAGATTATTGCTATAGAGATGTAGCCGCTCTGATTGGCGATACTTCAGTTTGCGACAAGATTAACTATGAGGGCGGAAAAATGAACTGCAAGGCAGTAATTTTAAATGATGCATCGCTTTGTCAAAACTCTGGTAATGAGGATTGCTATCAAATGCTTGCTCTTTTAAAAGGAGATAAAAAAGTGTGCGATGAGCTTAGCAAAATACAAATTACCGGAGAAAGACCAATAGCGATTGCAAATTTAGACAAAGAAGTAAGCAAATGCATTAAAATGGCTGAAAAAGAAATCACTGGTTGTTTATTTGAATCAGGAAGCGGAACTGATTGCGACTTGATACCTGCAATGGCAAAAAATCCTTCTTTGTGCGAAAATCTTCAAAGTGATTATCCGGGCTTTGCCGAGAGAGATAGATGTTATTTTTATGCAGCGATAAGGATTGCTGATTTATTGCCTCCGCAACTGATAGTATTGCGTAACTAGTGATAAAAGAAGTTTGAAAAACGAATGAAATGAGTTTTTCAAACTTCACTGCTGCTAATGTTGTACCTAAAAGATATCATTATTCAATCATAGTGCCTTTAAACTTTCTGCCTGCAAGAAAATTTTTGAAGTTAGCTAGATTAGTTCCATTCATTATAACAACACGCAGCCTTAATTTAGAAGCTAATTTGCTTGCAACCGGATCAAAAGGAAGGTTAGCGCCTGGCTTCCAAGTGCTGCCAACAATCTTCTCCATCTGTTTCCATGACATCTGCCTTAATGGCTTTGCATCCTTAAATTTCCTAGGATCTTTATCATAGACATAATCTATATTTGTCAGATTTACAACTGTCTTTGCATCGTATGTTTTTGCAAGCAACACTGCATCCTTATCTGAGCTGCAGTTTGGGAGCCAGCCAGATCCAACAATTATTTTTTTTGAGGTATTGACTTTTTTTGTTGGATTGTCTATTACCTTTTCATAAGCTTCTTTTGAGAATATCGCACGAATAAGTTCTGCATTCATCTTTGTTGCTTTTATTCCTATCCAGTCTAAATCAAGATTGGAAAGATTTTTTGGATTTAGGATTTTAGCTGCTGCATTCTGGTAAACCCTGCATACATGGCCGCCGCCTGCTACTATAACTGCGCGGTTGCTTTTCTTTATATAGCTGAGAATTAAGTTTCTGAACCTGCTTAAAAAGTTTGTATTGATATCTCCAGGGATTATGATTGAGCCGCCGAGTGAAAGTATTACTGTCTCCATTATGACCTCTTTTGTTTTTACATTGATTGCTGCTTAATGATAAAGTGATTATCCTTACCTTATAATTTTACAGATAACTGCGCAGGAGGTACAACATTTGTACGCATTTATCTAATAGTAAACTATGCTTATTAATGTCATCTATCCTGCATAGTTTACTATATCTGCTATATAAACTTTTATAAAATTGTAGGCTATCTTCTTTATTATGCCTGTTTTCATGGCGGTGTTTTCTATGATTTTCTGTATTGTTTTAATCTTACTTTCAATTATCTAATTTTTATTCTTTTATCTGTATTTGTTTAGCTAGTGTAATAATCTCTTATAAAGCGGCGGCGACTGCCGACGAACACTCTCATGTATCAGCGAAGAGTTTTTTCTCCTCTACTCCT
>JACPBN010000004.1 GCA_016180275.1 Candidatus Woesearchaeota archaeon | reverse complement strand
TGACTTGGTTTCACATTTGAGGCATATTATGTTTATCATATACAGCAGAAAGTACTATTACTATAAAATACTTTCTGTCAGTCAAACACTAACACTACCCTCAAATATCCTATAATAATCGGCATGTCGGTTGAGTATAAATAAATCCTGTTTTTGAATGAATAATCATTTTTTCGCGTTGTCATACGATGGTTATCAGGGATGCTTAAAGATGGAAAAGCCTGCATCAACATATTGGCGACGTCTGTTGTTAACTTTTTGCCTGTTTTCATTGTTGAAGTTGTCATGAGATCTATGCCCACCCCCTCTCTCATTTTGGCATTGCATGTCTTGTCAGACAATAATGCATAGCAGAAAATTCTGCAGAATGCATTTACCCTGGCTTGAGAAGCCTTATTGAAATCCTGCCTCTTACCGAATAATCCCGCCTGCATAAATTGCGCATACCATGGAATCTCAAATTCTTTTATCTGTAATTTGTTTCCTTGTTGAAAAGGTATGCCTAGCAAGCCGAAGATTCTGGCTAATGCTGAAGAAATCAGGCGATATGCGTCTTTTTCAACGGTATAACCAGGCTGCTGTATGCCTCTTTCATCGCTATTGACAAGAGTATAGCCCAAAGAATTTACCAATCTTTCTAAAACGGGTTTATTATATTCACTTGGATGAACATCCACAGAAGAGTGTGATACACATCCTGTCCAGAATGCTAGTGCAAATAATGTGTTTAAAGAATCAATATTTGGATTATTATAAGAGAAAGGAAGTATTCCCTGCTCTATAGCAGCTTCTACTGAATTAGCGGACCTGGCATTTGTTTTATAAAAATAGTTCCTAACTTCTCCTATTTTAAGACCTGGATGATCACGACAAATCTGCGTGACTGTTTTTCCAGCCTGCTTCTCTCTTTTTACAAGAGAACATACTTTGTATCGGAAGTCACCCCTAGGAAAAGTACTTGGCAAAGTGGTTATTGTGTTTGCATCCGGCTCATCCCCTACCAAAACGATGCTTTCTAAGTCTACCATCTGCCCTGAACTTTTGAGAATTCTTCTCAGCTTTTTCTTGGATTGATTATGGTCAAATATTACCTGCATAAGAAGAGATAGCAGTTAATGATTTATAAATATTACCTTTATGTTACTACCTGGAGGTTATTACCTTAGACCTACACTATTCTAATCGGTATTTTACTTTTTATTAAATCTCTTTATTGCATATACTATTATTACTGTAACAATAATTACAACTGTTGTAAAAATAGAGAAAAATACGTAATCTGGCTTTTTCTCTTCTGTTATTTGTTCTTTTTCAATTTCTTTCTTTATTGTAGGTGAATATTTTTGTAAGTCCATACTGAATTTCTTATTAATTGTCTTGTCGTAAATATTTAGAGCATTTGCATTTTCAAAATAGGGGAGCATTAAGGTAAAGTTTTGCTGCTCTAATATTATCTCGCCGCCGCCGCTTAATTTTCCTGTAACATTATCAATTGTGTCATATAATATCTTTAAAGGAATGTCAAAGAATGTCACATTCAGCACATTGTCTTTGCTGTCAACGATCTCTGCAACATAGCCGCCTGGAAGATTTCTTGTCTTGTTCAGCTCCTTGATGTTGATTGAGCCTAACGTTATATTGCCTTTGTCGTAAAGAAGCTTGACTTCGTAATAGTCTGCAGCTATGGCTATGTTTACAAATAAAAAAACACTGACTAAAATGCACATAATCCATAATCCTTTTTTTAATAATTGGGTTTTTGTCATCTTTACATCACTTATCTTCCAATAATTTTAATTTTTCAATAACAATTAAGTTTTTAGTCCAGCTAATTTCTTGCACCAATGGTGCAAGTTTTTTATCTTTTCTCTCCATATATTTTACGTGCCAGCCTCTGCAGGTAGTTCAGTTTTTGCATCAGTAACTCCACTAGGGGCAGGATTATCCACCGATTCAGTAATTACACCATATCTTTCTCCTGTGATAAACCCATTCTCATATAATAAGTCTAGCTTTTTCCTGTACCGGGGATCGTATGCAGCTGCATCATGGCCGGCTTGCCCAGGCGGAGTGATCAATGGCTTGTAAAAATCTGGATTTCGGTAAATGTTTTCCATGTATGTGGCAATATCCTCCATATAATTATTTGCGCCGTATGCTCTTACAACACCTTCTTTTGCGTCAGATGTTCCGTCTGCCCAATTAGCTGAATTCTGCCCGCCTACATTCCTTTTTCCGAGATTCTGGCCGTAGTTTATATTGCCTGATGCTTCTCGCCATTTTGCTGTAAATGAATCTTTTTGAATTTGAAGATACGTTTGTTTTATCTGTTCTTCTTCTTTAGGAGATAGTTTTATAAATTCACTAGCTCTTAAACCTGCTATACCTTCTTTATATGCCAATACTTCTAATGGGCAACCTTCACATGGCACATCGAAATAGAATCTGCCTCCACCAGGAAGAACTCGAACATAAGAGACTTGTAACTTATCGATCCCTTTTTTCCTTTTTAAATCATAGAATTGTTGGCTAAATGCTTGTTCATTTTCTTTCTCAAGCTTAGACGTCAATTCATGAGCTAATTCATGATATATGATATTTTCACTCTCTATATCTATAGGCAAGCGTACAACCCCTTCTCCGGTAGCAAAGCCAGCTACTCCACTATTCCTAGGGTCGGAATTCCATTCATCCCTAGTATAAATTTTAAATCCATTTACGCTCTCTCTTATCGCTGGAGGCATATGGTCTAATGTATCTGCAAGACGCTTAGCTACAGTTGGAGTTATACTGCCTGTTAGTTCTAAATTATATTTCTGTTCAACAGCTTCTTCTGTAAATTGATTATAATTGAAATCTAATCTCTCACTAATTTTAGCAGGTGGTGTATCCTTAACAGGATCATAAGCTTTAATGCCTTCTTTGGCATCAACTGGCACTTCAAGAATTTCATTATAATTGCTGATGATAACTTTTTTAAATACTTCATTTGGCTCATTTAATCCGTTATAGTTTACGTCTTTAGTTAAAAGAATAGCCATTGGAGAGCTGGTCGTTCTCATGAATGAGTTAAAAAGATTTATATTTTCATTTCTTATACCTGCATTAACGCCGCCAGAAGTAATTGATACTAATGAATTAGGAGTTTGCTCAAGTAGAATTAAAGGAATCAAGTTTTCAGCATCTCTGTTCTGAATTCCTATATTTATTCTATCGCCAACACTAAAATCAATAGTGTCCGTGTCTTCCAATTTTATAAACGGGTTATCTTTACTTAACTCTAATTTAATCGTTGTTCTTTGACGAGTAGTATGGAAAAATAATTTTTTGTTTTCTGCATCTACTGATAGGTATGCTGTTCTTATTTCAGGATGTTTTTCACCATCTAAAAATAATGCAATCTCAATATCATCAACATCAGGAGTTAAAGTGACTCCTGCAATTATATCTTGACTATAGTCTATAATTCTAATTATTCCATCATCTCCTACCTCGAAATTATTAAAACTTCTTATTATTCCTTTTTCAATTAATTCCTTTGCTTTATTTATTCCTAATTGTCTGGGAGTCAGCTGTACAGCTTCGTCACTTGGTGCAGATTGTATCTCTTGAATTTCTTCAGGCTTTTCTTCTTTACTGCCAATGAGAGCCGTTCCAATAGGATCTTCATCAACTGCACTTTCACTGCCAATAACATCCTCTGCAACAGCATCATCAACAGCCGCACTTTCATCTATAACCTTTCTTGCTTCATCCTCATCTTTTGCTTTGGCAATTGCTGCAAGCATAGCATCATCCAATTTTATTGGAGGCAATCTTCCATCTTTGATCTCTGCAATCAGCAAATCTTTCATGTTTTGATTCAAAGAAGCTTGTTCTATCTTTTTCTTTGCTGCTTCAAACTGCCCTAGATATCTTCTTTGCTCTGCTTTTACTTTCTCACATTCAGGAGTTGTATATGTCAGGCACATTATGCCGATGAATGCAGAGCTTGTTTTGATGGTATGTGGAGTAATGCCAAATAATGCTTCAAGGAAGGAGTTAACTGCTCCTTTTGGTGTTGCTTCAGATAATCTCTTTAATCTATCTTGTCTATCTTCAGCAGTTTCTTTTTCTAATAATTTATCTAGTGAATTTTGGCCAACAGCACTGCGTACATCACTTGCAAGCTCTAATGCTGACTTATATCTTCCAATACTATTCTGAAGCTGCTGTAAATTCTTCAGGTCAGGATAAGCTGTTTTCAGGTTATCAAGGGCTTTTATTGTTTTATCAATCTGCAGAATAGCTTCCCCTAAATCTGCTCCCTCTCCAATTGCTTTCACTGCTTCAATATTGCCAAGTGATAATTCATATACTAATTTATTGTCCATCTCATAGCTAACTTCTTTAATTGCACTCTCAATCTGCGCTTTTGCTTTCACCATCAAATCATTTTTTTTGCCAATATCAGCTTCAGCTTGGGCATCTTGATATACGCTTGTAGCTAATGCAATCTTTGCTCTCATTCTGCCTAAGATGACAAGGCAATCTGAGCAACCTTGGCTGATTTCTTTTATTTCTTTATTTGCATCAACAAATCTTTCTGTCTCCTGATTAGCTTGTTCCATCTCAAATTTAACATTATCAACATTATCTTTCGCATTCTCTGCGTGAGAAGCAGTTGTAAGTTCCTCTATTTTTGCTGCTATTTTTTTACCGGCTTCAGCAGCTTCCTGCGCAGCATCTGCCTGAGCCTGAACTGTCTGGGAAATAATTTTGTTTTTAGCAGCAGAAATTATATCTTTGGCAGCTTTTGCCCTGGATATTAAACCCGATAATTTAAGATCTGCCAATGCTTTTGCAAATGATTCCAACACTGTAACAAATGCCAAGTTGGCTGCAGACGTAACGTCCTCTACGCTTAACTTACCATCTTTCCTGCTTGGATCATAGGGTATGTCAGATGGAATGCCCAATGCTTGCGTTACAAGGTTAATCACTACAGGCACACTCCATCTCATACTGAGTAATTTTTCCTTGACTGTTTCATAAACATGTATTTTTGTCAATGACCTTAGCTTAAGCATCAGCTTATCTTCTTTAAAATCTTCTGTGCTGGATCTGCTAACCGCATTTAAGAAGTTATCAAGAACTTTTTTATCAAATTTGCCGGTTATCAGTCCCTGGTCCTTAATTATGCTTTCAACTGTTTCCTTCATTATCTGCTCTATAAGCGCTAACTTTTCTTCATGGTTTAATGCAGAATCTTTTGCTAAACCTTCTCTTAAAATTTTATCATCCTTTAACTTATTTTCAAGTTCTTTATTAATTAGGTCTTGCAGGTCCTGGACAGTCTGTCCTTTTGAAGTTAACTCAGTTATTAATTCATTGACTAATTTATTTGTTCCTAAAGATTCCCTTATTCCATCGATTGCCGGAGCTATAAACGGGAGATGGTCGCCTAGCCATAACACTGAATCCGGTGCAAAATCAGTAAATGTATCAATGTAATCGCTCAGCTGCTCGTAGCTTCCGATGTATCTGTTAAAGACCGCATTTATCTTCTCCTGTATCCTAGCAACAAAGCTTTTGCCTGCAGTCACTTCAGCCTGTTTTGTTGCTACATCTAATTCTGCTTGTGTTGTTATATGCAAAGTTAATAGTGTGCTTTCAGGCATTTGTGTTAATGTAGATGATGACGCAACTATTTCTTGAGGAGATTCTGCTCTGGCTTTTTGTTCATTTGTATTTTTGATATTTTCTAAGTTTTGCGCATCTAACTCATTAGTGATCTCATTTACAACTTGATTATCTAATCCAGAATTTCCTAACTTTGTCTCAATATCTGTAATTTCTGCATCTGTTAAAACTTCTGCCTTATTGAAAACTTTGTCAAACTGTGCAAATACTTGTTGGTTTGCTAGTTGACCAGCTGCATGCTCTTGAGGAACTTCAACTTTTACTAATGAGTTGTATTCGAAAATAACATTGCCTTTACTGTCTTTCTCTGTAATTGTATCTCCACTAAATTGTTTTACTCTTGGCTGTCCAAAAAATTGCTGGAATCCCAATGAACCAGCTAAGAATTTTGCCATTGTAGGCTGCCATGTTGTTACCCAACCACGCGCATTGTCTAATTCAGTTGCAGCTTTTAATGCATCTTCTGTGCTTAGGCCCTGCTCAACAAATATCTGCTGCATTTCAATAACAGATTTTAAATTAAATGGACCTGTTTTATACAATATACCTCTCAATTGCGCAATAATCTCTGCAGTTGGTTTGCTTGTGTCAATCTTAACCCCAAGCTTTCCAAGTTGTTTTGCTGTCAATATTAGATCATTCTCGAATTCCTGCCGCAATAATGCAGCTAATGCAAGATCTTCTTTTGCAGTATATCCGACATCAGCCTGCCCTAATGCTCTTGCGCCTATACTTGCAGCAAATAATTTATTCATTGCAGCCAAATCTTCAGCTGTCAATCCTTCATTTATTGCTTTTTTATTATCTATATTAGTTTTAATTTTATCGAGTACTGCAGCAAACTGAGGCGCTAACCTATTATTTTCTGGACCTCGGACTCTCTCTATCAGTGTTGGCTTAGCAGTAGTATCTGTTAATAATTGTTTTTGTTCAGCAGTTAATTCTTTGCCAGTCGTTGCAGCATATGCAATATCTGTCAAATAAACATAATCTCTTGGCCTTGCTCTTGCTTTATCTTCCCTAAACACAGTTGCTTCAATTCTAAAATCTATTGCTTCTCTGTCCAAAGAGCTTAAAGCAATGCTGTCAACAAATTTTTGCCCTCGTAATTCATGGCCAGTTGCAATTGTGCTGCTTGCTTCTCTTAATCCTTCAAATCCTTTTAATTCGACATAGCCAACATCATGGGCTAATGCTGCTAAAAAATCTAACTCTCTATCATGTTCTGAGACTAAGCCGGCATATTCATTGTTTTGATAGAACAAATCCATCTTTGCTTTTACATCATTTACTACATTATTCCAATGTTCGATGCTATGGTACCTAACTTCTCTGTTCTCTGCGTTTAGCTGATCTTCTACAAACCCGGCAATGCCTGCATCAAGCGCTTTCTTTGCAGCAGCTTTTATATCTGGATTCTTAATTCCTTCAATAGTTGTTTGCAATGATTTAACTGCATCAGAATTCTTAACAGAAGCTTCAACTAATGGCCTCATTATTTCTTTTACTTCAGCATCTGGCAATCCTTTCTCTCTTAACCTTTTATCCACTCTCTCAAGCTCTTCTGCGGTGACTGATTTGCCGTCTATTATTATTCTGTTGTCAATATTAGCTGTAACTGCTGCAATTACTGTTGCTTTCTGATCTAATACGGCATCGATTTTAGGTTTTAAACTTGCATCTTTAAATGTAAATTTATTCAGATCTTCCAGCTTGATGTTCACATATAATTTATCTGTGCCTCTTATCTCTCCAGTATTATCATAGAATCTTAAATTATACGTTCCAGTGCCTGATTCAATAATCTCAACAGATTCTGCATTTATGCCACCTATAATTGGTGTCGGATTAATTTTTAATTTTGTCCCTATGAGTTTTTTATCCTGCGCAATGAATGTGTTGAGGGGATTTGCCATATCAACTTTTATGCCTGAAGCTTTAATTATTTGCTGCGTTGCAATGTCATTTGCTGCTTGCTTTAAGTCAGCAGCCTGCTGTGTATCTATGTTTTGTAATAAGTCATTGGCTAAAGCCAGTTGAGAGGGTATCTGCGTAGCAGAGACTCTGTCATTCATTATATTTTCTAAAACTCTTCGCGCATTTTCTGCTGCAATATCATTTTTTCTGCTAAGTTGCTGTACTGCATTTGCAGCCGTATCTATCTGCGGTGCATCTATTACAGAACTAATCTCATCTACAATTTTTTGTCTAGCAGCCAAACTGCAGGGGCTTCCGCACTTAGCTAATATTAATTCTGGCTTTTCAATCAATTTTTGTGAAAGCCTGTTTTTCTGTAATCCAGATAATGGCAGATTATTTACTTCATTTCTTATAACTGCATTTTTCTGTTCTGGTGTGAGTTCTTTTCCCTTTAATCGTTCAGATATCTGCTGCTGTAATTTTGTCAGCAGTTGATTTGGATTAACTTTACTGGCTACTCTGTTATTGATTGCAGATGGTTGTTGTATAGTTGCCTGTGCAGCTGTTCCTGCTTTTTCTCTTGTTTCCATTGCTTGTTTTATCCCACCTGCAGGCACTAATGTTTCTTGCTTAGCTTTTCTTGTTGCCAGCAAGCTGTCAAATCCAGCCTTATGCTCCAGATACACCTGGTCAATAAGGTAGTTATAATATGAGCCAGTGGTAGTGTCATACCCTAATTTCTGAGCTTCTACAGCAAGCACATCTCCCCATTCTTTTGTTACCCGTCCCATAATCTCTCTGTTTGAAAACTCACTAAGAGCAGCAATCTTTTCATCTACAGTACGTTGATCACCAACTCTTCCTTGGTTTTCTAAATTCAATTTGCGATATTTTTCAATTAACGTTTTTCTAAACTCTGGAGACTCTTCCACTATTCTCCCTAACCCAACTGTACTGCTAGCTAGCGTCAGACTGCCTTCTTCTCTAGGAGCCTCTCGTTCTAAAGCTGCTTCTTCAGCTTCAGCTTCCTTAACTCTTTTCTCTGCTCTTTCAGCTTCAATTTGCTTTAACGCATTATCAACTTCAGCAGCTGTGCCTGTTATCTGTATAATTTCTGTTTGACCATTTGCATACTTAACTTCTATAAATGAGCATCCATCGCATTTTCCTTTTGCAAACTTCATATCGACTTTTCTATATACCAGAGCATCAATAGCTTTTCCTCTTAACTCAGCAGGGCTTGTAAATTCTACTTTCCGGCCGTCTACAATTGCTTTTCCTCCTTCTATTGTGGCGATAAATATTCCTAGCTCTGTAAGCTTTGCCCGTGCATTGGCTTTAACCAGCCATTGGTCCATGTCCTTTACAGTCGCATCGCCTGATTGCAAGTAGAATTCAAATGCCCTTGCGGCTTTTTCATATCTGCCTGCTTTGAAATCTTCAATGCCTTGCTTAACTATGCCTAAAGGTGTTAATTTTTCTGACAATGTCTCTGCTTTGGCCTTAAAGCCTTTATCAAGATCATCTTGCTTTGTCTTTTCTTTAGGTATCTCGGAAATTGCAGCATCCAGAAGAGTTTTTGCCTCAAGATATTTGCCATTCGCGCTTAACTCTTCTGCTTTTGAAATAATCAAGTCATAAGTATCGGCCTTAATCTGAGCAGTTGCCTGGATTAACTCTCCTACATTATTTCCACTTACAGGAATTTTATGCTTTTGGGCATTCTCTAAGTAGAAATTCAAGTGCTCAACTGCAACAAGCATTTCTTCAACTACTTTTGGCAATACTTCCTCTGCATTCGATGAGTCTAGCTTTAATTTAGGCATTAATGTTTCTGTTACGTAAGCTAATATCTCTCCTGTATTTAGTGCAGTTAATACCCCATTTTCCTTACCTCGGCCTATTGAGTAAAGATCTACAAACAATTTATCTGAAATTTGTTTTGCTCTGTCCTTTGCTGCCTGATTGTTTTTTAAGCGAGGATCATTTGCTATAGCTTCTC
>JACPBN010000003.1 GCA_016180275.1 Candidatus Woesearchaeota archaeon | reverse complement strand
TGTTTATTTAAGAGAGATCCACAAGCAGAAGATGCAGAATCTTGCTGCAGCAAACGCAAGTGTCACAGGCTCTGCTGCACTCTCTGGCACTTCAATGGTAGCTTGCTGTGCCCATCATCTTACAGATCTACTGCCTATAATTGGGTTCTCTGCATTTGCAATGTTCCTCAGCAAATATCAAACTGTTTTTCTTTTAACAGGTGTTTTTTCAAATATGGTAGGAATGTTGATAATGCTAAGGATGCTGCAGAAGTTCAATGCAAAATTCAATAATTTTTTGTTGAGAAATCTTTTGAAGTTAAATCTGAAGTTTGCAATTAACGTGGCTGCATTGATTGGAGTTATTGTGATACTTACAACTATTGGTTATACGATTAGATACTAGATAAAGAGCAAGGAGAAGTGATAGCAATGGACAAAACAGAAAAAATAACATATGTAATTTTAGCAATATTGGTATTTGCTGCATTAGGGTTTACAATCTACTCTACATTTTTTGCAGGCAGTGGAAGTATCGGAAATAGTAATGCCCAAGCAGCAGGATATGTGGGGTCATCTGCATACAACAAAGCAATTGCTGCAGAGAATCCAGCAGATAAATGCGCAGTTCCTGAAGGATATGATGACAAAAGCTGGAAAGATCACATGAGCCATCATCCTGACAGGTATAAGGAATGCCTGTGATAGAATAAGAAGAAGAAATTAGAAGTAGTATGTATTAAGCTCCAATGATAAAAGCAGAGGCATCATCTGCCAGCGAGCACTTGCTAGCATTATTTAAAGAGTTTCGGCTCCTCTACGCTTAGATACTAGAGATGATAATAGAAAAGCATTGCGTGCTGTGTTAGAAAATTTTTATCTCAATGTCATTGCCCGCCGAAACTTAGCAGAGTTAATTGGATTTATGCTCGCTAAAAAAGGGCAGATGACGCCTCTGCTTTGCAAATATCAGCTTAATACATACTATAGTAGAAAATGATATAAATGAGAAAGTTAATATAGATAATTCAAGATAAAACAGGCAATACAAAAATGAAAATATTCGGAAAGACACTTAAAGAATACATCATGCCTATATGGTATTATATTATTGGCGTAGTTTTAGTTGTAATCTCGCAATACTATGTTGCAGTTCCTTTAAGTAATCGATTTCCTTTTATCTTAAACTTAACACAGGCTTTATGGGCTTTGATGGTGGCTTTTTCAGTAGTTAAGCTTACATTATATTATGATTTTAATTTCAAGAATGTTATTGTTTTAGGCATTATATATTCTTTTATTATTCATGGCCTGAAGGCTTTTGTATTTAGGGTATTTTTATTTCCTTACTCAGACCCTACCATAGGGCAATATATCTTACATCTCTTAAACAGATTCTTTTATGGCAGCTTTTTAGTCATGGTCATTGTAATAATCCTTGGGCCGATATTTATCAGCCTTAAAAATAATCCTGAAGTCAAAAAAGAAGGTAGATGGCTGTGAAATGAAAAAGATAATTTTACTTTTATTATTTGTAACTTTGATTTTTATTATTGGTTGCGTTCAACAAGGCGGACAGTCAGCAAAAGATGACTTTGGCTGTTTTCCGCCATCCTGTTCTATGATCCCTACTACAAGCATGCGCCAATTTTGTGAAGATTGGAGAGCTGGAAAGCAAGTAGCATGGCCCGCTGATTGCAGTTCCTTGCCTTTTGAAGGATGCAAAAAGCTGTGTGAATATGAAAAAAACACGTCAGTTACAACAACTGAGACACCTTTTGTTGCACCATCTGAAGTTCCGGATTATATTCTTAAATTCAGTGTTCAGGTTCCTGAAAATACTCCTAACCAGACCATAGTTTATCTTCAAATCAGTGAAGGATTAAATGAATGGGGAAGAAATTTAAAAATGGAGAAAATGGTTGAAAATGTCTGGTATTTGAAAGTTGATTTGAGAGATTTTAAAAATAAAGAAATCAGTTATAGGTATCTGCGTGATAACTGGGGCTTTGTTGGGGCAGAGGAATTTTCACCAGACTCAAAAACAGCTTCTCGCAAGGTTTTGGTTGAAAAGGAACCAAAGCAAATAAATGATACAGTTGAAAAATGGAGATGGCTGCCGAAAGGAGAGTACCAAATGCCGATGATTCCGACCAATGCCGGCAAAGTTCAATTTTTGTTAAGAGTGAATTCTGAGAAGTTCCAAGAAGGGGCACTGATGGTTGACTTTTGGTGGGGAAATTTTAAAGATTTGCTTGACAGCACTCATGCACGCCTGAGGGAAAAAGGATTCCAATGGGTTGAAATAGCTCCGCCATGGGATTACAAGCAGGTGAATCCTGTTCCAATAATCACTTATGAAGGCTTCGGTCACACTTATCCTGATGATGCATTGGAGTTTCATTTAAATAAGATGAAAGCGGACGGCTTTAAGGTTTATATGATGCCCCAGATCTGCTGTGCCGATACCAGCAAGGCAAGCTTTTCCAAAGAATGGTGGGACGAATGGTTTAACGAGTACGAAAAATACACCATGTATTTTGTAGATAAGGCGAATAAGTACAATGTTGAATATTTGGTTATCACAGGTGACTGGGTTGCAGTAGCGGCATCGCCGGACAAAAGGCCGGCAGATTACAAAGAAAGGCTGGAAGCGATTTATAGCAAGGCAAAATCTGCTTATAGGGGAAAGTTGGGCCGCAGTCTTTTCATTGGCGGAGAGATTAGCAGGGATATTCCCAGCATTTGGCCAAATCCGGATGATATTCCAGTTATGGAACAAGCTGATTTTATTGGTATTAACTGGTGGGTTGGTCTTACTGACAAAAACAATCCAGCGCAGGAAGAATTAAATACCAATTCTAAAAAGATTTTTGATTTAAGATTAAAACCATTATACGAAAAATATAAAAAACCGATTATTCTTCAACAGGTTGCTTATCCGAGCATTGACGGAGGATTAACCGGCAAAGCCGGAGTTGATGATACGGCAACCGCTGTTTGGGAACCTTATTCTGACAAATACAAGCTTGATTTAGAGGAACAGGCAATGGGGTTTGAAGCAATAATGAATGCGGTTTCCCAGTCATCTTATATTATCGGCGTTTATCCTTTTACTTACTGGCCAGACGAATTTCAGCTGACCAAAGAATACAACATTCGTAGCAAACCTGCTGAAGATGTATTAAGCCAGTGGTATAAATCACTGTCATAAAAGAGGCAAGAAATGAAAAAGATAATTTTAATTTTAGTCGTATTGGCTTTAATTATTTTTATTATTGGCTGCACTGAAGAAAAACCATCGTTCTCAAAATATAATCTAAATCTTCCCCAGCCATTAGTCCAATATCTTGCTGCCAGGCAATGTAGCAATGCTCAATGTGAATTTCAAGAAGATAGCACTACTTGCCCTGCTGATTGCTTAAAAGCTGAGCTTAGTGCTGATCAATGGACGCAGGTTAATGGGCCTTATGGCGGCTGGATAACTGATTTGGAAAAGGTAGGCGCTACTTTATGGACAGCTACATCATTTACGTATGGGCTAGGGGGGAATGGTATTTTTGAGGTCACGAACAAAGGTTTAGAATGGAAAGCTTTGGGAGGCACCAACAAGAGTGTGTCTGATGTTGCCGTGGACCCAAGTGACACTAAAAATATTGCATTCATAGCAGATGCTCCTTTTATTACATGGGATGGCGGCAAAACCTGGCAGAGAATTGAGCTTAAAGCTGATTCGTATACTTCAGTTGCCATGAGCAAGGCAAATTCCTCTCTTATTTTTGTGGGTGCTATTTTAAATGGAAAAGGATTAATTTTTGTATCATTAGATGATGGAAAGAATTGGACAAAAGCATCATTTTTGCCTGAAACAGAATGGAGTATTAAATCTGTTTGGCCATCTCCAGATGAAGCAAAAAATTTCATAACAGCCCTTGCGCCTCACCCTACAAACGAAAACATCTTGTTTGTGGGCACAAATTCAGCCTTGTTTAAGAGTGAGAATAAAGGGCAAAGTTGGAAGAGAATTGATTCTACTTTTCACAGAAGTGATGTAAAAGGCATTGCTATAAACCCTCAAACCCCAAATGAAGTTTATGTTAGGGTTGGTGTCTTTGAAGAGCTCACATGCATGGGAGTTTTTGGCATGAAAGACAGAAAAAACGCTGCAAAGATAGAAAAAAGTAAGTGCGCCGGAGTTTACAAAAGCACAGATTCTGGTGAGACATGGCAGCAACTCGATGCATATTACGCAGATCCTTCAGAAGGGGGCGTTTTTATAGATGATAATAATCCGGATATTGCGTACGCCATTTTCTCCAGAAAGATTCTTAAAACAGAAGACGGCGGAAAAACATGGGAAAAATTTTTCTGGACGCATGATGAACCATTTATTCCAAATTCCGGCTTAGAGAGGTTGGCAGTTGGTGAGAACAGCGACGAAGTATTTATTGCAGGCAAACAAGGCCTTTTTCAGAGTGAAGACGCTGGCAAGCATTGGCACGAAAGAGATAATGGTTTTGTAGGAAGCGAAGTGGTTGATATCATTAAAGCCAGGGACGGGACTTTGTATGCTGGCACATACACACTTGGCATGTTCAAGAGCACAGATGGAGGAATGAGCTGGACTTTTGCTTCTTATAATTTAGAAAATCCGTATATAATGCTCATCGCAGCCCACCCTACAGATGCTAAAACAATTTTTGTCACGACAAACGCAGGGATATATATTAGCACTGATGGAGCCTTAACATGGCAGCTTGTCGCGAAAGATTTCTTTGTTGGTGAATCAGGCATACTTCCAGATATTGCGCACTTCCATGGAATTGCTTTTGACCCTCAGAATCCAAAGCGTATTTATATTGGAGGAGGGGGTGACCAATATACGCCAAAGGGAGCTGGCATGTCAATCACTGAAGATGGCGGAAAAACATGGAAAGAAGCAAATATTGGTTTTGAAACAGATGTGCATGTAAGTAAAATTATAGTTGATAAAAATAATCCTGCTGTTGTCTATGCAACAACTCAAGGTCCGACTAATTTTATGGAGAAGACTGGCACCGGGTATGGTGTTTTTAAGAGCACTGATTATGGGGATACATGGAAGAAAATAAATTCAGGGCTGGAAACAGTAGAAACCAATACAATCGCGTTAGATCCAAATGATTCAGATATAATTTATTTAGGGACAGATGATGATGGAATTTATAAGAGCAGCGATGGCGGCATTTTATGGAAGAAGCTTCCTATATCACAACTGCCCAAAAACTATGGAGTTGGAGATATTGTAGTAGATCCCAGAAACAGCAATGTTGTATATGCCGCAACAGTTGACTATTTTAGGTTAGTTACTGCCCGTGGCTTTGTTGGTGATCATGGAATTTATAAGAGCAGCGATGGCGGAACAAGTTGGCAGCCTTTTAATGAAGGCCTTAATCATGCAGGAGCTTTTGCCCTTGAACTTGATAAAGAAAAAAATATTTTATATGTGGGAACAAGAGGAGGAGGGATTTATCGGAGAAAAATATGAAGAAAGCAGCCTTAGCTTTATTTGTATCTTTTGTAGTATCCATAACGCAGTAAATCTGGGCATTAAAATATTAAAAATCACTCTGAATTTCAGTTAAATATTTAAACATTAGAATATCTTAATATGTTATTATGAATACTAAGAACGTAAAAGAGCTATGCAAGATGCATGCAGAGATCTGCACTGTATTTTCAAATCCGACTAGGCTGGAGATCTTGAATCTCTTGCGAGAGGGAGAGATGTCAGTGACAGAACTAATTGAGAAAACAAGATTAAGCCAGGCAAATATCTCACAGCATTTATCCATCATGAAAGCTAAAGGCATTGTTGCTTCAAGCAGAGACGGCAAAAATATCTATTATAAGCTTACAAATCCAAAGATAATCAAGGCGTTTGATATAATAAGGGATGTTTTGGCTGAAAGATTAAGGGAAAATGGAAAAATTATCAAAAATTTGTGAGACGAGAAGATGGAAAACAAAAAGATATTAATATTAGGGGGAGGAACAGGAGGTTTGGTAGTTGCTAATGAACTCCGTAAAAAACTAGGCAAAGAACATAAAATTATCTTGATTGACAAAAATGACAAGCATATTTATGCCCCTTCTTTCTTATGGCTTATGGCTGGAAACAGAAAAGCAGAAAATATACAAAAGCAGTTAGAAGCTCTTAAAAGAAAAGGAATTAGTTTTGTCAATGAGAAAGTCACAAGTATTTTGCCTGATAAGAAAACCGTCAAGACAGAGAAAAATGAGTTTAGTTATGATTATCTCATTATTTCTCTCGGTGCAGAGCTTGCCCCTGAAAACATCAAGGGAATTTCTCAAGAAGGCTATAATCTTTATAAGCTCGAAGATGTGGAAAGATTAAGGGATGGCTTAAAAGATTTTCAAGGCGGCAAAGTTGCAATTGTTATTTCTTCTCTTCCATTTAAATGCCCTGCAGCCCCATATGAAACTGCTTTTCTTCTTGATGAATATTTTTCCAAGAAAGGTATGAGAAAGAAGATACAAATCAATATATTCACTCCAGAAACGCTTCCAATGCCATCTGCCGGCCCTGATATCGGCAAAAGAATTAAATCAATGCTGGAAGAGAGAAATATTAATTTTAATCCTGAAGTTCAATTGATTTCTGTGGATGCAGATAATAAAGAGCTTAAGTTTAAAGAGTCTAAAGATGCTGCTGCAAAATACGAAAAATACGATCTTTTAATTTTTATTCCGCCTCATCGCGGCTCAAATGCTGTTATTGATTCGCAGCTAGGCAATGAGATAGGCTGGATACCTGTTGATAAAAATACCCTCAAGACAAAATATCCTGATGTTTTTGCAATAGGAGATGCTGCTTCTATAATATTAGATTCCGGAAAACCTTTGCCTAAGGCAGGGGTTTTTGCCCATTTTGAGGCCGAGGTTGTAGCAGAGAACCTAGCTGCAGAAATCAATGGCATGGCTCCGACTAAAACGTATGATGGAAAGGCTTATTGCTTTTTAGAGCTAGGCTATGGAAAAGCAGGGTTTGCCAGCGGTAATTTTTATGCAAAACCTGTGCCCTTAGTTAAGATGAAAAAACCAGGAAGAATCTGGCATTTAGGAAAGGTTTTGTTTGAGAAGTACTGGCTTTGGAAATGGTTTTGATAATAGTGATGGATATTAATAATGTAATGTAAATTTATGAAGAAGGAATTTGGGGAGTGATACTTATGGAAGACAATAAAAATTTATGGATTTTGGTGCTTATTGTTGCTGCGCTGCTTTTGTTATTTGGCAGTTTTGGGATGGGAGGAACTGGTAGCTATGGAATGATGAGCTCTGGAGGCATGATGAACCTGATGGGTGGAGGAATAATGGGATTTGGATTCCTCTTCATGCTGTTGTTCTGGGGGCTTATTATTTGGATTGCAGTAACATTCATTAATGGATTCTCAACTAGCAAAGATGAAAACTCTTTGGATATAATCAAAAAGAGATATGCAAAAGGGGAAATAACTAAGAAGCAGTATGAGCAGATGAAAAAGGAGATAAGTTAATGATATTTGGAGAACTTTGAAAATCTTCACCGAAGGTGAGAGAGGTTCAAAGTTCTCTTTGGATAAAAGATATGGGGGTTAAAAAATGAAAATAAATAATGTGAATCTAGAAAAGGCTAAAACTTTTGTTGAAGAGGTAAAAAAAGACAAAAGCAAGGCCATGAAAGCAAAGAAAGTTGAAGGTGTATGGAATTTAGAAGATGGAAAAGTTCAATTCACTGCAACATTAGAGCATCCTCAAGGCTCAACAACCATAGAAGCAGATGGCCCTCCTTTTATAGGAGGCTCTGGAATAAAGCCAGATCCAGTGCAATACTGCTTGTTTGGGTTAGCAGCCTGCTTTGCGCAGACATTTGCTTCAATAGCTGCAGAGAAAGGAATAAAGCTCAATGAGTTAAAAGTAAGCGTAGAAAATAAAGTCAACTTAAGCAAGGCATTAGGATTAAGCAACGAGCCAATTGTTGAAAACGTTAGATTGCAGGTGAATGCTTCCAGCGATGACAAAGAAAATCTGGATGAGATTAAGAAATTGGCTGAAGAAAGATGCCCTGGTGTTTACTGCTTAAAAAATCCTATAAAGCTGGATGTTGAGCTGTCAGGGAATTAATTTTTTTATTGGATTTATATTCAGTTATTCGAATATTTGAATAGGTTGAAAAGAACCAAAATGAGCATATACAAAAAAACACTGAGGAAAACTGCACATTTTCAGACACATCATCCCTATTTTACTATTTTAGCACTTGCAGTTTTAACTATATTAATATCAACAGGGATACCAAATGTCAAAACTGTTGCGTCATTAGAGAAGATGATGCCGGAAGACATGGAAGAAATCAAATATTTCAATGTTCTAAGGGATAATTTTCTTGGCAAAGATATGATAGGCATTGTTATAGATGTTGATATGGAGAGCCAGAATGAAAAAGGGATTTTTAGCGTAAAAGACAAAAGGGTTCTTGAATACATTGAAAACTTAAAAGAGCAAATAAGCCAAGAAGATGACGTGATAGAGGCATTTGCAGTTACCGATGCACTAAGAAAAATTAACGACAATCAGCTTCCAGATGAGCAGGCATTTGACGCTCTTCTTAAAAATAAGGAAACAGCAAATTTACTCAGGAATTACATAAATGATGATTTTTCCACAACTTATATCATTGTCAACACAGATGTTGGAAGAGATGACAGAAGATTAAACAATTTAGCAGAAGCCATAAAAGAAGATATAGAAGACGCTGGCAGGCCTCCTGGAATAAGCATACGGCTTGCTGGCGTGCCATTAATACAGCAGGAATTAAGCAAGATGATTAAGTCAAGTATGCTGAATTCTTTGTGGTCCTCAATTTTGCTTGTATTCTTAATAACCTATCTGCTTTATAGAAGCTTTGTTTCTTCGTTCCTTCCCCTTATTGTTGTGCTTATTAGCGTTACATGGCTTTATGGAACAATGGGCTATTTTAATCTTGGCATATCTACTTTAGCTGGAGGGGTTGCAGCTATTGTAATTGGTGTTGGGATAGACTATGCTATTCATCTAATGAACAGGTACAAATACGAAAGAAAGCAAGGTAAAAAAACTGAAGAAGCAGTTGAAGAGGCTGTTGTAAGCACAGGGACTGCATTGATTGCTACTGCTGGGACAACATTAGCAGCTTTTTTTGCATTTCTCTTTGGAGCAATGCCTGAAATGGGAAGATTCGGAACTTTAATGATTATTGGCATTTCATATTCTTTAGTTTTCACAATAATAGGGCTTCCTGCAATGCTTATTGCAGAGGAAAAAATTGTTACTATCTATAAGAACAAAATACAAGAACAAAAAATACTAGTTGGGAATTAAAAATGCTTGAAGAAACTGCTAAAAAAATAGTAAAATTACAGGTTAAGTATCCTAAGATAGTGCTTCTGATAATCGCATTCATAACAATTCTTCTTATTCCAGGCATACTTAAAGTTAAGATTGAGCCGAGCCTTGAGAAAGTATTGCCTGAGGATTTGCCTGTTATTAAAACAATGAATGACATGCGAAACCAATTTGGGGCTGATATGGTTCTAGAAGTCTCATCGATTGCAAGCATAGTAAAAGAGAAAGACGGATTTATTTCCGATTCAAAAAGAAGAATAGAATTAATTCTAGATGAAGATCCAAGAACTCTTAAGCTTACGAACAAGGATTATTCGCTTACATTTTTGCAGTTAAGGACAGACACAGGCACAAATGCAAATCTTATAAAGAAGCTTAAGTTTGATATTAAGGATGACATAGCAAGCCTTGAAGAACTTAATCCTGGGTTGAAAGCACATGTCACAGGATTTAATTTAATTGATAAAGCTACATTTGACATCATGATATCTGATTTTGCATTTGAAACACCGCTTGCTTTTGTGTTTATTGGAATAGTTGTTTTTATTGTTTTTAGATCATTTCTCAAGGGATTTATTCCAATGGTAGTTGTAATGATTTCCATGCTCTGGACAACTGGAATGATAGGCTATTTTGGCATTGTTCTTTCATCCACTAACATTGTGGCTGCTGCCATGCTGATGGGCCTAGGCATAGATTTTGGCATCCATATATTATACAGATTTTATGAATTGAAAGCAAAAAACTCAAGAGAAAATGCCCTTGTATATACTTTAAGAGAAAGTATTCGCGCATTGCTAGCAGCGGCATTAACTACGATTGCTGCTTTTTTGTCTTTGCTTTCCACTCCATTGCCTGCAATAAAGAATTTTGGCATTATCCTCTCAATTGGGATAGCATCTGCTTTAGTGGCAGCAATTGTTGCACTTCCAGTAGTTATTTTCCTTTACGATACTTACATTGATAAGAATATCAAATTGGCAAAAAGTTAAGGAGGAATGAAAATGAGAAAAAAAATTATGAAAATATTTTTTATGGCATTAGTATTGATTATATGCGTAAATATTGTCAATGCTATTGTTGAGCTTGACGGTGTAAGTTTTGATCCTGCTGTAATAGTTGCAGGTGATGAAGTTGATATAACCCTAAATTTACATGACAGAACCTTTTCAACATCTGATATTGCGCAAAACAAAGACGCAACTTTGAGCGTTTATCTTGAACCAGTAGATACAGTTTCCAAAGAATTTTTAATAATAACTGATGCGACTGGCAGCGCTAACATAGGCCATTTATTTGCTCAAGGAATTTGGAGAAAAACATTCAGGGTTAAGGTCAAGAATGACGCTCCAGCATCAAAATACAAATTGAGAGCAAGGTTTCAATACATAGTAGATAACAAACTGAGTGGAGCTGATAAAATTGAAGATTTTTTTATTAATGTGAAGAAAGAAGGCATTATACTTGGTGTAGCAAATATTGCAACAAGTCCTACTGCTGTAAGACCCGGGGATGATTTTGTTGAATTAACTACTTACATAGAAAATACAGGGAATAAAAATGCAAAATCCATAGAAGCTTTGCTTACCCTACCATCTGAATTAGAGTATTCTTACACTAACAATAATAGGTTATGGGTTGGCAAATTAAATGTGAACGAAAGCAAAGAAGCGACATTTTTCATAAATGTTGATGAAGATGCTGCCTCAAAAAAATATGATTTGGAATTAACATTTAATTATATGGATTTGGATGATAACAAGTACAGTAAAAAAGTAACAATACCATTTTTAGTCAAAGAAAGGCCTAATATTGCGGTTGTTGACGTTAAAGGAGAAGGCAAGGCAGACTCGAAAATAACCTTAGTGGTTACATTGAAAAATACTGGAACAGAAGATGCCGAGGCTGTTGATGCAAGAATTATCAAGCAAAGCTCCCAGCCTTTCAGTTTTGATCTTAGAAGTAATTATGTAGGGGAGCTAAAAGTCGGCGAGACTGGGAAAGCAGTATTTACAATAAACATTGACAAAGAGGCAGAGCAGAAAGAACACAGCCTGAAACTTTTAATAAGAGTCAAAGGCGACAGCGATAAAGGGGATAATAATATATACATGTTCAACAGAAGAGCCACTATAAATGTAGATGGCAAAAAGACAAACCTTATATCTGGAATGTTTGTTGCAGAGAGCAGTGGTGCCAATAAAGTTATTGGGAGTGGAATTGTATTGGCAATAGTTATCATCGGTTTAGTAATCTTTAAAATAGCAAAAAGGGAAAAGCTATGATTGAAATATACCATATAATCCTTGGGGCATTGGCGTTAAGCTTAGTCCATGCGCTGATACCAAATCACTGGATCCCGATAGTCCTTATTGGGAAGAGCGAGAAATGGACAAAAAGCGAAACTGTGAGAATAGCTGGAATTGCAGGTTTCTTTCATGTAGTAGGCACAGTAATGATAGGTGTTTTGGTTGGATTAATGGGCTTCACAATTACTTCAAAGCAGACAGCCATGACAAGGGTAATTCCTGCAATGGTTTTAGTGATAATTGGGTTGATTTACATTTTCTTAAATTCCAAAATCCATGCACACAAGCATATTGATCTCCCAAAGAAAAAATCAAAGTTTGCAGTTATAGGGTCATTATCAGTTGCTATGTTCTTTTCTCCTTGCATTGAGATTGAAGCATATTATTTCACAGCCGGGATTCTTGGCTGGCCTGGAATATTTGCAGTATCAGCTGTTTATTTCATAGTGACAATTGCTGCGATGCTGCTGCTGGCAAATCTTGGATATAGAAGCCTTGAGAGGTTCAAATGGGATTTTTTAGAGCATAATGAGAAAAAAATTATTGGTATTACTTTAGTGCTGCTTGGAATTTTAGCATATTTTGTTTACTAAAGGGGCAATAAAAATGAGGGATAACAATCACGAAAAAAGCTGTTCTACCTGTGCAACTGATATTTTTGAAGAGAAAAAGCCATTATGGAAACAGAAGAAGATTTTGATAATCCTAATATCAGGAATTATCTTGGGTATTGGATTATATCTTGAGTTTTTGACCGAACAGCATTTGTCTGCCCAGATTCTATTTTTGGCAGTTGTGATCGTTTCTGGCTACTCTATAATCATGAAAGGAATATTGTCAGTATGGAAAAGACAGTTAGATATGAATTTCCTGATGAGTATAGCTGCTATTGGAGCTTTTTTGATTGGGCATGGAGAAGAAGGGGCAGCAGTAATCCTCCTATTTTTTCTTGCAGAATTTTTAGAGGATTATGCGGCAGATAGGGCAAGAAAATCAATATCATCATTGCTGAAGCTTGTGCCAGAAACAGCAACTGTTAAAAGAAAGGGTAAAGAAAATAACGTTCATGTTCATGAAATTGGTGTTGGAGAGATAATAATTGTCAAGCCTGGCGATAGGATTCCATTAGATGGGGCAGTAGTTAGTGGTTTTTCATCTGTAAATCAAGCTCCTATAACTGGAGAAAGCATGCCTGTTTCAAAAACAAAAGGTAGCGAAGTTTTTGCTGGAACGATAAACGAAGAAGGGTATCTTGAAATCAAAGTTACAAAGAGATCAGATGAAACGACCATTTCCAAAATTATAAAATTTGTTGAGCAAGCCCAAAAACAGAAATCAAAAACAGAAGCTTTCATTGACAAATTTGCAATATATTACACTCCTGTTGTTATAATTCTTGCATTTCTTACACTAGTAATACCAATTCTTGCATTTAATCAGCCATTTGGCACATGGTTTTACAGGGCTTTGGTTTTGCTGGTTGTTTCATGCCCATGTGCATTGGCTATATCTACTCCTATATCAATGGTCTCTGGGATCACTTCTGCAGCAAGAAATGGTGTTTTGATTAAAGCAGGCAATTATATTGAGGAGATTAAAAATGTCAAAGTGGTTGTTTTTGACAAGACAGGAACTCTTACAGAAGGAAAGCCTGAAGTTACAGATATTGTTGCTTTAAACAAATACCCTGAAAATGAAATTTTGAAGATAGCTGCTTCTCTTGAATCAAAGTCAAAACATCCTATTGCAGAAGCAATAATAAGAAACTCGGGACTAAGAAAAATTAAATTTGCAAAGGTCTCAGAATTTAAATCAATAGCAGGAAGAGGCATTAAAGGAAAGATTAGGAATAAGTGGTTTTATATTGGTAATAAAACTTTCTTCAAAGAGAATAAAATAGGTTATCCAGATAAAGAGATTAATAAGCTTGAGAACGATGGAAAGACCACTGTTCTGGTCGGTAATAGCAACCAGATTATAGGGATAATAGCGCAGATGGACAAAATTAGAGGTGCTTCATACAGCACTGTAAAAGAGCTAAAAGAAAAGGGAATCAAGACTGTAATGTTAACTGGGGATAATGAGGAAGTAGCGAGAGCGGTTTCAAAAAAGCTTGCAATTGACGAATGCTATCCTAAATTGTTGCCAGAAGAAAAGGTTGAAATTGTAGAGAAATTAACTAGAGAATATGAGCATGTTGTAATGATTGGAGACGGTGTCAATGACGCTCCTGCTCTGGCAAAAGCTCATGTCAGCATTGCTATGGGCGCTATCGGCTCTGATGTTGCAATCGAGACCGCAGATATTGCATTGATGCATGATGATTTATCAAAAGTGAATTATCTTATTGGCCTAAGCAGAAAAACTATGTCTGTTGTAAAGCAAAATGTTTCTGCTTCTATCTTGATTAAATGTTCTTTTGCTATTTTGGCATTTCCCGGCATTATTCCATTATGGATGGCTGTTGTTGTTGGTGATATGGGGCTAAGTTTAGCTGTTATATTGAATGCTTTGAGAATCGGAAGAAAAAATAAAAAACAGTTTTGAGGTGAATTTATGAAAATTGGCATTATATTAAACACAAACGATGCAGAAACTGCGTGGAATTGTTTTAGATTTGGAAATGCAGCTATTAGCAAAGATCATTCAGTAACTGTATTCCTGCTAGGCAAAGGCGTTGAAGTTGAAAACGTAAAAGATGAAAGATTTCCCTTGATTGAAGGCTCGATTAAAAAATTCATAAAAAATAACGGCATTATTCAGGCTTGCGGAACTTGCTTGAGCATAAGAAACATGAAAGAAAGCAAAATCTCTCCTGTTTCCAGCATGGGGCATCTGTTGGAATTAGTTGAAAGCTCTGACAAGATTTTGGCATTTGGATAATTAAAAATAATTGATTAAAATGGCAACAGATGTAGAAAAATTTACAGGATTTTGTGAAAGTGAATTTGGAAAGAAAGTTTTAGTGAGAGAAGCAGAATATCTTCGCAGAGAGCTTGAAGGTTGCCAGCAGATTTTGGATATTGGCTGTGGCATTGGCCAGTTTGAGCAACAATTACAAGCCTTAAACATTACAGGCCTGGACATTTCTGAAGAGATGATAAGAGAAGCCAGAAAAAGAAACAATAACCTGAGCAATAAGACTTTTGTTCTCGGCAATGCTGAAAGATTGGATTTTGGTGATTCATGCTTTGATGCTGTCTTTTTTGTAGCAGCATTAGAGTTTATAGTTGATTATCAAATGGCAATACAAGAAGCATATAGAGTGACAAAACCATGTGGAAAGCTGATAGTAATGATGCTAAATCCTTACTCTGGATATTTTCATGAGCATATGCAGCAAAAAGACTCATATTTCAGGAAAGTAAAGCATAGAAATTTAGGCGAAATTAGGGAATGTATAGCAAGGCATTATAGAATTATTAAAGATGAATACTTTTTGGGAATTAAAGGCCAGCAAGTTTTTGACACCTCTGATAAAAGAGCTGCAAGCTTATATGTGGTTGCAGGGATAAAAGAATTATAAATGTATAAATTGCACTAGTTGTTGTAAGAGAGCATTAACAATAGTTAATTACCGGCGATAACTAGGCGAGAGTAACACATGTTAATAAATAGAGATAAGTTATATGGAGGATGAAAACAATGAAAAAAATATTTGGAGTTATAGGGATAATTTTGGTTATTGTTGCGTTTAGTTTAAGCACCTTAACACTGGCATTTGCCAATGATGAAGAATTAGGCGGGATAGAGTTAGGGAAACAATTGGTTGACTCGAAAGCTTCCTGCGATACCCTTAGCACAGATCAGCTTGAGGCAGTTGGCGATTATATCATGGAGCAGATGCATCCTGGCGGGCAGCATGAAGTTATGGAAAACATGATGGGCGGCGATGGTTCTGAGACCGTAAAATCTGCACATATTACGATGGCTCAGCACATGTACTGCGGAAACTATAGTTATGGCAAGGATTCTGGAAATCTAGGCGGCTGCGGTATGATGGGAAACAAAGGCATGATGTCAGGCTCAGGGATGATGGGTAGCAGAGGCATGATGGGAAATATGATGAACATGATGAGTGGTGGAATGATGGGAGGATATAGCGGATATGGGATGATGGGAAATAATTATCAAAACCTTGGAGGAAACAATATGGCATATGGAATGATGGGAGGATACGGCGGATATGGCACGACAGGTTATGGCTCAGGGATGATGAGCTCAGGCATGTTTTGGCTCAACGGATTTTTGGCATTTTTATTGCTGATTGGCCTTGTTGTATTAGTCTGGCTCTGGGTATTCAAGTCTTGGAATGAGCTTACCAAGAAAGGCAAGAAATAAGAGCCAGAAGATAATTCAATAAAACACATTTTTTTGTTTTTTTATTAATGAATTTTGTATTTTAATGTTATTTTATACCTAATTTGTTTGATACCTCATAGGATAAGTGCATCGTATAATAAATATGCAAGTTTTTAGGCAGGAAAAAAAAGATTTAGCAGGATTCTTAGAGAAGATTAGGCAGGATTATGATCTTATTGCGCCAATAAAAAGAGATTTGGTAAGATTTGAAAGCATCAAGAATTCAGATGACATAACTAACATCCATCTGGAAAAGAATTCTTATTTCCCAATTAAAGAATATTTCTTCAGGAAACAGGAAGTGTTATTTCAATTTGACGGAGATAAAGTCACTGTGCCAAGGTTCAAAACTTCAGAAAAAGCTTGTCAGATGGAAGATTAATGCAAAAGAAGAAAATGCAGAAGTAAGATGTGCCTGCGGATTTGCAGGAGAGCCGAAGATGTTAGACCGCGGCCATGGGCATTTTTTCATTGAATGCCCTAGATGCAGGAAAGTGCCTGAACTAACTGAAGGCAAGGATATTAAGATAGTGAAGGTTGTTGTGAGGTGATTTAGCATGAGCAAGAGAATTATTTTAGCTGTATTACTTGCCTTTGCTATAAAATAATAAACTTAAGTTCTAATATCCTATTATCTTTAATGGCACGGCACAAACCCTAAGCTATGCCTTATCCAATGCGTTGGATCATGCAGTGCTGGAATAAAAGAAAACACTAATGCCCACAACGCTATTATAACTAGAATGCTGATTACTGCAACCTGTGTCAATGCAGATACATGAACCTTGTAGCCAAATAAATTTACTACTTTGTCTTTTACCATTGTTCTCACCTATAATATTGTTTTATAATAAATTATAATAAATAATGTATTTGTTTAGCTCATGTGATAATCTATTCAAAAGCGGTGGCGACTGCCGACGAACACTAGCTTAGAGCATCAATGAGTTGCTCCTCCTCTACGCTTTG
>JACPBN010000002.1 GCA_016180275.1 Candidatus Woesearchaeota archaeon | reverse complement strand
GTCAATCCTTCTGTTTTTTTCATTTTAGGTAACTCCTATTATACTACCTTATCTAAAACAAGAAAAATATATAAATATTTGTATTTTTCTAAGAGTTATCTCTTATTGATCAGCGCAAACGCTTCCTGCCTTGTCGCATCGTTCTTTAAGAAATATCCTCGGATGGCAGACGTCACTGTTGTAGTGCCTGGCTTTTTTGTGCCGCGCATCGAGATGCAAAGATGCTCGCACTCAACAACAACAAGAACACCATATGGCTTTACAGCAGAATCTATCGTGTCTGCAATCTCGCTTGTCAATCTTTCCTGAATCTGCGGCTTTTTAGAAATTATGTCAACAGCTTCCGCCAATCTGCTCAAACCCACGATTTTTCCGTTTGGAATATATGCAATATGCGCTCTGCCAATGAACGGCAGCAGATGATGCTCACACATTGAGTAGAATGGGATGTCTTTAAGAATAATCATCTCTTTATGCTTGTCTTCTGTCAAATGCTGTTTTAGGGCTTCCCTAGCATCTTTTCCTATGCCGGAAAATAATTCTTCATACATGCACGCAATTCTTTTAGGAGTATCTTTTAGTCCTTCTCTATTTGAATCATCACCTATTGCAGCAATTATTTGTGCGAATGATTCCTGAATTTGTTTTTTATTGGGTTGTGCCATTTTACGTTATTAATTGGATTGGTTAGTTATTTCATGATAATTTATTTATTTCATGTTTCACATTATCTTATTGCTTATTATCCAAATATCCTTCTATTATCACATCCTCTCCTGATACTTTTACGCTTGTGTTTTTTAAATGTATTGCATCTTTTAGATGACCAATGCCTAGCTCTGCAACTGCAGGCTTGCCGTCATTGCCTATTATCTTTGGTGCAATTACATATATGCATTTGTCAACCAGCTTATACTTGAACAATGAAGCGGCTAATTTATTTCCGCCCTCTACAAGCAGACTGGTAATGTTTTGTTCAGCTAATTTTGCAAACAGATCATTTAAATCAGCTTTTCCTTCTTTATCTTGCTTAACTGTAATTAAATTCCAGCCTTTTTTTACTGCTTCTGCGATTTTTTCTGCATTTTTCTGGGCTTTCTCAGTAATTGCCAACAAAAAGTTGCTGCCATTAAACACATTAGCATCTAACGGAACTTTAAACTCTGAGTCTACAATTATTCTAATAGGATCACGGCCACTGCCATCTTCAAGCCTGCACGTCAACAACGGATTGTCTGCAATCACCGTATTGCTGCTGACTAGAACTGCATCATAAACATTTCTTAGCTCGTTTGCATATTTTCTTGATGCTTCATTGGAAATCCATTTGCTCTCTCCTGAATAAGTTGCAATTTTTCCATCTATAGTTATTGCTGCTTTAATAACAACAAACGGCATTCTTGTACGGATAAATTTATTGTATCCTTCATTTAATTTTACTATTTTTCCAGCTAACTCCATGTTTTCAAGAAGTTTTACATCAGCACCATTTTTTCGCAATAATTCAATGCCATGATGATTTACTAAAGGATTAGGGTCTATCGTGCCGACAACTAGCTTTTTAATGCCTGATTTAATTATTGCATCAATACACGGCGGTGTCTTTTTATCTGAATGGCAGCATGGCTCTAAGGTAATATACATTACTGCATTGCTTAATATAACATGAATATTTTCAGCAAACTCTTTAAATTTTTGTCTGACAGAATTCAATGCCTCAATCTCTGCATGCAAGCTTCCTGCTTTTTTATGGTATCCAGAGCCAATAACTTGGTCATCTTTGACAATTATGCATCCAACAGCAGGATTAGGGCTGGTTCTGCCAATTGCTTTCTTAGCCAATTCATATGCCTGTTCCATAAAAATTGAGTCTTTGTCTCCCATGAATAACGGAAATAAAGCTAAGAATATAAATTATTTGGTAAATAGTTTATTTATTGCAAGAAGTTATGTTTTATTTCGAAAGTTATTAACCAAAATAGTGAAATAATATATTGCATAATTGTTAGAACACATGTTTGCCGGAGGAGAAGCCAGGCTGTTAACTATTCTGTCACATAAACCTTTTTTCTCATCTCTATTTGTCGGTCTCTTAGTGGAACTGCATCTTCAAACCTTTGTTCAGCAACAGCTTTCTTTTTTTCATCTTCTAATTCCATATAACGCGCAAGATCAGATTTATAATCCGCTAAGACACTCTGCGGTAAACATTTTTTATGAACACCACTTTGTAGATAATCACCGTACGGCGTAGAAAATCTGAATTCAGGCCTTTCCATAACAGTTCTTAATATAAACCAGATATAATCAGGCGGACCTGATATTTTCACATAAAAGGCAGGTATATCATAAAATGTTTTTTTCACATAACAGGCAGGTGTATCATAAAATGTTTTTTTCACATCAAAGGTTGTTTTACCATCAACTGTTGTTTTCACATCTCTCTGTTCTTGTTTACCTTTATAGCTGATTAATCTATTAACAATGTCAGAATGCGTTTCTTTCATTTTTGTAGGGCAATCTTCTCTTTTTCCACATTCTATAATAACAATAGCTTCTAATCTGTTCAGCGGCTTTATTTTTAATTGTAAATTTAAAGCTTTCATTTACATCTACTCCAGCAAATGCCCCATCTTCTCTTTTTTTGCACGCAAATATCTTTCGTTATGATGATTAACAGGAGCATGAACCGGAACGCGTTCAACAACATTCAGTCCGTATCCCTCAAGCCCGATAATCTTTTTGGGATTATTAGTCAATAATCTTATATTTCTCAGCCCCAAATCTGCAAGTATCTGCGCACCAATGCCATAATCCCGCAAATCTGCTTTAAATCCAAGCATTTCATTTGCCTGCACAGTGTCATAGCCTTCATCCTGCAATTTATATGCTCGTAATTTATTCAAAAGTCC
This sequence comes from Candidatus Woesearchaeota archaeon, assembly GCA_016180275.1. Classification (GTDB taxonomy): domain Archaea; phylum Nanobdellota; class Nanobdellia; order Woesearchaeales; family UBA10200; genus UBA10200. The sequence goes on along the minus strand of JACPBN010000002.1, from coordinate 6,889 downwards.
AATGCCACGGCCTTCCTGGTGCAAATATAACAAAACACCGCATCCTTCTCCCGCAATTATCTTCAGTGCATCATGCAGCTGCTTGTTGCAGTCACATCTCATTGAATGCAAAACATCGCCAGTAAAGCATTGGCTGTGGACTCTTACAAGAACATTCTCTCTGGCTTCAACATCACCCATTACCAAAGCAACATGGGTAGCATTATCAATCTTATTGGAATATGCAATTAAATCAAAGCTGCCAAATTCTGTTGGCAACGGAACTTCAATCTCTCTCTTGACTAATTTTTCTTTCTGCAATCGATAACTTACTAAATCTGCAATCTTGATTATCTTTAAGCCATGCTGCTCTCTGAATTGCATTAGTTCAGGAATTCTGCTCATTGTGCCATCGTCATTTATTATTTCGCAAATTACGCCTGCAGGATACAAGCCTGCAAGCTTTGAAAGGTCAACAGCTGCTTCTGTATGGCCGACTCTTCGCAATACTCCGCCTTTCTCTGCCTTTAATGGAAACACATGGCCTGGCATCACAAAATCATCGCCTGTCTTTTTGCTGTCTATCAAATGTTTAATAGTCAATGCTCTGTCAAATGCAGAAATTCCGGTTGTAACAGCCTTATCCTTGCTATCCACAGAAACAGTAAATTGTGTACGGTGTTTCTCTGTATTTTTCTGCACCATTGGCTTAACGTTTAGCTGTTCTAATCTCTCTGCTTCCATTGGCACACAAACTAAACCGCGTGCAAATCTTATCATGAAATTAATTGCCTGCGGAGTAGCTTTTTCTGCTGCGATAATTAAATCGCCTTCATTCTCCCTGTCTTCATCATCCACAACAATTACGGGCTTGCCTAGCCTGAAGTCTTCCAATGCTTCCTGTATTGTGTTGAAATTATTTAGCGTCATTTTAATTTTTGCACCATCTTCACACAAGCCTCAACTGAATTTTTTCCAAAAGAATCTATCCTGTCAATTGCCTGCATTCTGGTCATTTTTGGGCCAGAGATTCCAAGAGTGACTGGCTTGTTGAATTCCAGTGATAACTCAGCAATCTTTCCTGCAACAGTATATGCAATTAAAGAGTCATGGTCTGTATCTCCCTCAATGATTGCCCCTAAAGTTACAACACCGTCAACTCTTCCCTCACCCTCATTCCTCTGCAATAATTTCTTAATAGCAAGAGGCATGTCAAAACAGCCGGGAACAGGAATAACTGCAACTATTTCTGCGCCCAAAAACTTTGCATGAGCCTGCGCTACTTCCAGCATCTTGCCTGTTATCTCCTGATATGTTTCACTGACGACGATTGCGAGTTTGGAATTGGCCATTTTTATTTACATGGAGGATTAGGTAATTTTCCATGCTCAAGTTGATAACTCAATCTTCTTTGATCAGATGTATCACCAATAGGAAGAGGTTTTTTATATATCTCTATTTTATATTGTTTAGCGTCATGTTTAGATTGTTTAGCGCCATGTTTTCTTTTCACAACTAAATATCTTGCTTCTAGTGGATCACCCTCTGCATCTCCGATAAGATTAGTGATTAATTCTTCTGCAGATACATAATGGTCTGGATGATAAAATAAAATACCTGCCTTTCTATTTAAATATGAACCAGCAACAGTTGATGAAGGCGGCAAAACTTTATAATGTCCTTCCATAAGTCTTGCCTCTGTATTCAATATTGTTGCAACATATCTGTATATGCCATGACTTATCCATTTATTTTGATCAGCTGTTAGTGCTGTTTCTTCTATTACCCAAAACCCATCCTCAACAAAATAATCTTCAAGCTTTTTTTTAGGTTGGACTGTTTCTGGTGTTTTTGCTTTTTCAATAACCGAATCTAATGCCATATCTATCCCCCAATGCCACTTTCTGCCGTCATTAAACACCGCTTTAAAAATGTTATGTTAAATTAATTGAAAACTTTTCTTTTTACTTAACTGCAATAAAAACATTAATCCATTAACCACATAGCTGAATTATACCTCATTAATAATTAATCACATCCTTAATGGTCCTTCATCAGGCTTTCCCTGCCTTCTGCCTGTGCCTGCGTACTTTGTAAGGGCTTCCTTGCTTCGTAACATCTGCACTGCATTATGTGTATGCTTGATTGCCCTGTCTTTTGCAATTTCATACAGCTCTTTTTTTTTGACAGCTTCATCAGCATGGACAAAGATTTCTAAGATGTGCTTGTTAGTAAGCAGCTGTGTCTTCTGGATGCCAGTGCTTGCTTCATGAGCGCATTGCTTGTCAATCTCTTTTGGCCCAGGCATTCCTAAAGCTATCACAATATCGCAATTATAATATTCAATCAGCCTTTTGCATGCAACTGGCAAATCTTTAATTCCGGGAACAGTGTAGCGCTCTATCTTCACACTTTCACCAGATTCTTTTATTGTGTCTATCACAAACTCTGCCATGTTAACTGTGGCAAAAGTCGTGTCTGCTATGCCAACTTTGTATGCCGTCGTATTAGCTGCCATGATAAATCCTCCTCTTTTACGTAGTCATAAATGCCATTATTACCCTAATGATTTAGTTTAGTTTAATATATTAAATTAGTTTAGTTTAATATATTAAATTAGTTTAGTTTAATATATTAAAGCTTTTTGGCGGTTGTTTATGAATTTTTTGATTTTTCTTCTTTAATCTTTTCATTATTTGCTTCAGTATCATTTAATTTAGGGTCTTGCTCTTTTGTTTTTTTACTTTCTTTTTGTTCCTTGCTTTCCTTCTCTATTTCCTCAGCAAAATTGATCTCTAAGTTAGATATTGCATTGTCCAGCAATTTTTGCTCATTTAGTGTCAAATTGCCCTTTGTCTTATTTTTTAACATTAATAGCGTGTCAATCACAGCTTTTGCACCGCCTAAATCTTTCTCTGCCTTGCCTGTCACTGGATTCATGATTTTGCCAAGCAAAAACCAAGCGCTGCTCTGCAGGCTGTATACTAGCTGCAAAAAGTGGCTTTCTTCGAAGTCCTGGTTATTATTGTCTTGTTCCATTTTAGTCCAAGGTTATTTCTATCTCCTGATTATCTTTTAATTTTAGCTTATTTCTTAAATTCTTGTTAGCAATAATCTCAACAACATTTTTATCATGATGTGTCCTGTCAGGCATAATTAATGCGGCATTTATTTTTTTGTTATTTTTATTATTCTTTGCACTTACTTTCACATTAAATGCTTTCAATCCTCCAAATGTCCTTTCCTTTGTCTCAAATCCGTTGATATTAATGCATACGCCATTCAATAAAAAATTATTTACTTTTGCAATATCAACTTCAAGATTTAATGTGCCTTCAAATGGCTCAAAGCCAAGCTTTTCAATGAATTGTTTTTTATATTGGGAGAATGACATATAATATCTCCCCTCACCTAAGCCTGAGGTGATCTTGCAGCTGAGGGATTTAATATCTGATGAAAACACATTTCTCAGTAATTCATAATGTTTTTTTAGCGCATTTCTTCCATTGTCAGCTAAACTTATTTTAACGCCTGAAGTAGATGCTTCCCTGATTATTAGTTTAGCATTTTCAAGCTCTCTTAATACCCTGCTCACACTCTGCTGGCTAATGCCCAAATCATTCGCAATTATGCTTGTGTTTGTATTCCAAACATTAAACAGCCCTGATTTCTGCGTAAGATATGCTAATAAATTAATATCTTCTTCAGGAAATCTAATTGCAGTTTCACTAATTTGTGCCATGATATGCCTAAAAATCAGTTATTACTTATAAATGTTACGCTTAACAGAAATGAGTAACAACTAACTTATATTGAAAATATACCTAAATAATATCCCTGACTATCTTCCATTTCTTGCAGCTGCAGGCTTAACGAAATCATCTCCAATGAAGTAACATTGTGTACAGTATATTTCAGCAATATCTGCATTGCGCCAATGGTTATTCATTTTTCCTGCAAGAGCAAAACCAGTTCCAAGCTGCGCAGCTTTTCTCTGTACTTCTTCTTTGCTTAAAACAAATATTCCCAATGAGGTTATATTAAAATTTCTCAATAATGCCATGTAAGGCTCTAATTTGTCTTTAAAAAGCATTCTCAAAAGTCCTAATTCAGAATCGTTTATATCTGCCGGCTTGCCTGTTTCATCTATTCTTGCATTGCCATATTCTCGTTCGGCTGTTTTTGCAGGATCAACTTTTAATACAGCATACGAAGAAGCGACAGGTATTAACCTTAATTCATCATAATCAAAAACTGCAACACTTTTTTTCAGATAAGATTTACTTCCGTCAGACTTAGTGACTTTTTTCAGGCTGCTCAAGGCTGCAGAATTCACAGGCAGTGCATTTTTCTCTACAAATGTATCTAAAACTTGTGTTAAGTCACCTTGCAAAATAGGGTTATACGCAGCTGAAGTAATATATAATAATATTTTTTCTCCTCTTAATTCATAAATAAAACCGTCTGATGCAACATATTTTTTTAGTGGCATGGCTTTATGGTCTGATTCTTCTGCAATATTATGTAATCTTTCTGCTGCAGACTCTTGTACTGATTTAACATTTAATCTAACTTCTAATGTAGCTTGTTCTGCCTGTTCTGACGGTGGAGCACTAGCAGGTATCATTTTATTTGCAAAAACAATTACCTATTTTTAAAGTTATTTGTGTTTTAGGATAGAAGTGGGTATTATTCTAAACTATCAAGCTCAGCCATAGCTTCATCCAATCCGTCATCATGCTTAGCAAGAATCTGCTCGTCTGTTTGCTGAGAAATTTCCTTTACCTCAGTTTTTGCAGCTTCAGTTGTTGCTGTTTGCTTAGCTGCATCGGTATCCTTAACTTTGCTTACTTCAGTTGCAGTACAGCCTAAAATAAACACCATTACTATTAAAATAATAATCCGTAACAAATAGCTGTTTTTCATCTTTTACTCCTTCATCTTCTTAACAAGCTCAATCCATGCTTTTCTTGCTTTCAGTATTATGTTTTTCTTTTCCTGTTTATCTTTTGCTATATTGTACTCTAATTTGCTGAATTCCATCTTCACAACAAAATCAACCAGCTCATCTTTAATAATTTTGCCTTCTTCATAAAATCGTTCAGCTTCTTCCTCTAAATTATAAAGCCTAAATTTAACAACCGCATTTACTTTGTCTTTTAAGTCTTTGTTGCACTGCTCTTTTTTGTTAATTTCTAATGCATTGCAATTAGCTTTCTCAGTTAAAATGTCTGCTAGCTTAACCTGTCTTTTTACGCAGTTTATTCTTGCATTGCCATTCTCGAATTTCCAGCATTCCCTGACTGAAGTATAAAACTCTAAGCATTTTGGCTGCGTCTCAGGCTTCCAAGCTTTGCATTCCTCTGGAAAGAAGTTTTCCCACTCACCTGCTTGCTCTTCCCGTAAGCTAACCCTGCATTTAACCCTGTCGTTAATATCCATATAGCCGCCGCATTTCAGCTTTTTGCCAGATTCTTGTGCATCAGATTTTTTTTCAAGTTCTTCTTTTTTTACGAGTTTATCGCTGGCAATTTCAGATTTTTTCTCATCACTTTTCTTCATGCACCCTATCTTGGAATAAACATAATATTCTCCTATACAGTCAGGATGGGATATCTGCAATATCTTCACTTCTGGTGCGTTTTCAAGTTCTAAGGAATATTTATTCTCTCCGAGATTAGTAACCTTAAGCTCTTTTAACTCACCTGATTTAGAAAGCTTTGAATGGCCGATTGTTTTGCCATCTGTTTTTTCAAATTCTATTTTCAGATCTTCTGCAGCAGAATTACTTAGAGTAAATTTTGCAGAGAGCCTGTTATTTGCAATAAAGCACTCGTCAATAAACAAATCCACTAATTTGCAGCTGAACTTTAAGCCAGGGTAATCAACAGTTAGGTCATTTGTCTGCGAATCTCTAATAAGGTATTTGCCTGCTTTTAGCATAATTGCTTCATCGCTAGTAAACTTGAAACCATCCCATGTGCCCTTTATATCCTTAAGAACACTGCCATCATCTGCACTTTCTACGTTAACACTCTCAAATTTGGGTTTTTTGTTAAAAGCAATAACTCCTCTGGCATCACAAGTCAATCCATAGAAATAAACGCCTGAACCTGAAGAACTGCTGGACGAACTTGAAGATGAGCCTGGTGAACTTGGAGGCGGACTGGGCGGAGGAGACGGATTTCCGCCGCCGCCTCCTGCCGCAATAACAAAAGTCAATAGTGAGATAACTAAGATTATTACAATCATCAGTACAAAAATTAATTTACTATATCTATTGCCTAAATGCTTCAATTCCCTCACCTAATTGAAAATAGGAGATTGAATAATATAAACCTTTCGCAATAAAGTGCATTTCTTATCTCTTTTAAAATAAATTCCTGTGTGCTAGGATATAAAAATCCAGAAACTATTAATTTATTGGATGTTAGAATAATTTTCTTAACTGATTTGACTATCGCAAATGCAAAGAAAATCTCAATTAAGAATGCGATCAATGCAATTATGCTGCCATTCGGTATTGTATTTCTATTATTGAAAGCGACAATTGCTGCAAGAAACACGGTAAGAGGTATAAAAGACATGAGCGCCATGTAATAGGTTGGTGGTCTTAGAGTGAATAATGTTTTTTCCATCTTAAACCTCATGGTAATTATTATCTTGATCAGGGTTTATCTTTTTGTTTCAGCTTTTTTTTCTCATTCAACCCTAAACAGTTATTAGTAGTGATGACAGATTCGCCTGTTTCTTGCTCTAGCTCTTTTCTTGCATTGAAAGCAATTTGTCCGCCTCTCTTAGCTGAACCTTTACAATCACTAAACCCTCTTGCATCTCTGGTTCTTGTTATATCAGTTGTAGCTTTTTCTCCAAACATGGTAAAGATAAGTTCCCAATCTACCATATGGTC
>JACPBN010000001.1 GCA_016180275.1 Candidatus Woesearchaeota archaeon | reverse complement strand
TAAAAAGAGGTGATATTATGCAAGGAAGACATCCTGAAACATCAATTATCCTTAGTGATAAAGAAAAGAAAACCATTGAAAAGATTGTAGGAAGTAGAAAAGCAGAGGTTCGCTTAGTTCAACGAGCTAAGATAATCCTCTTCTCGTCGAATTCTAAACTAAGGAATCAAGAGATTGGAGACAAAGTTGGTTGTAGTAGGCAAATTGTTTTTAAATGGAGAAAACGATTTTGTAAGAATCGTCTTGATGGTCTCAAAGATGATCCACGAAGTGGACATCCGCCAGCATTTACTGCTAAAGAAAGAACAAAAGTTCTTGCTATGTCGACAAAAAGTCCAGAATCTGAAGGAAAACATTTTACAGATTGGAGCACTAGAGAGCTCGCCAAACATATTGTTAAGAAGAAAATTGTTTCTTCTATCCACTGGACAACCATTTCAGATTGGCTTCGTAAAGCAGATATAAAACCCCATAAATGGGAATATTGGCTGAATAGCACAGATCCTGATTTCGAAAAAAAAAATGCTGGAGTGCGTCGAGCTTTACGAAAAAGCTCAAGAGATGTATGAACAGAACAAAATTCTTATTTCTATCGACCAGAAAACAGGAATCCAAGCGCTTGAGCGCCTGTTCCCAGATAAGCTCGTGAAACCAGGATATATCAAAAGACGTGAACACAGTTACAAAAGACATGGCACTAAAAACCTGATTGCTGGTTTTGCAGTTGCTACTGGGAAAATTCTTGGAAGATGTTATGATAGGAATCGTAATATAGAATTCAGAGATATTCTCTCCATAATTTATGAAGAGAATAAAACACGTGATGAGATTCACCTCATTGCCGATAATTATGGGACTCACACACATTTAAATACATGTTTGCTTGTTGCAAAATTGTGTGGAATTGAAATAGATGAAAAAGATTTAAACACAAAGCAAAAACGTGTTGAGTTTCTAAAACAGAAGGAAAAGAAAATAATTTTCCACTTTCTGCCAACACATGCTTCGTGGTTAAATCAAATTGAAATTTGGTTTAGCATTTTGCAGAAGAAAATAATCAAACGTGGAAATTTTTCTAGTGTTGAAGATCTTGAAAAGAAAATCAAAAATTATATTGAAAAAGATTGGAACCTAAATGCACACCCTTTTCAATGGACTTATAATGGAAAAGTTTGTTGTGCTTAATTTCGTAAAAGAATTAACACTACTCGCTAGTAGGTTGGCATCGTTCGGCTCTTTGAAGGATAATTTGCTTGTATCGTTCAAGCCCCGTAAGGGACAACCCCTTTTGAAAATCACTTTTAATGATTAAAAGTGATTTTGCAAAACCCTGAACTCTTTTGCATGTTAATTTAATTGAGCCTCGCAATTGATGCCAACCTACATCTTGCTGATTTTTTTCGCAAAACAACAATATTTATAAACAACTGGCGATTTCTTAGGAATTAATTATTGTGATATAGAAACTTTGATTAAATAAATGATCAGGGTTCCCGCAGACTATCGGCTTGCATTGGCAGTTTAGGAATAATCTGCATCATTGCTTAATGCTTGATAGTAGGGAGGCAGAAAATGGACAAAACATTAGCAACAAATACAGTCAAGCTTATAAAAGAGCAATCTACTAAAAGAAAGTTCAAGCAAACATTTGACTTAATTCTTAACTTAAAGGATCTTGACCTGAAGAAGACTGAAAACCAAGTAGATTTATTTGCAACACTGCACTACAGCAAAGGCAAGGTCCCAAAGATATGCGGCTTTGTGGGAGCAGAACTTTCTGACCAGAGCAAAAAGGTATTTGAACATACAATCATAGCTGATGATTTCTCTAAATATGCAAAAGACAAGAAAGCAGTCAAGAAACTGGCTGAAGAATATGATTTCTTTGTTGCGCAAGCTAATATCATGACACAGGTAGCTGCAAGCTTTGGTAGAGTTTTAGGACCAAGAGCTAAGATGCCAAACCCTAAAGCGGGATGTGTTGTACCGCCAAACGCTAACTTAACTGTTTTAAACGAAAGACTGCATAATGTTGTTAGATTAGTAGCTAAAGTTCAACCAGTTGTTCAGGTGCCTGTTGGCAGTGAAGATATGAAAGATGATGAGATTGCTGACAATATTACCACAGTTTACAATACATTAGAGCATTCATTACCACAAGGCCATAATAATATCAAGAATATCTACTTGAAACTAACTATGGGCAAGGCTTTCAGGATAACAGAGAGTGGAGAAATCTACAAGAAAGAAGAGAAGACAGAAGAAACCTTAAAGAAAGGCAAGAAGAAGTAAGAAAACAATCATTATATTTAGATATTAACATGGCAGAAAAAAAAGCACACGTATCAGAGAACAAGAAGAAGGTTGTCAAGGAATTTACAGATCTCCTTAAACAGTACCCGATTATAGCAGCTGCCAATATGCAGAATATGCCTGCCCCGCAATTACAAAAGATGCGTGCAATATTAAGAGATAATGTAGTCATTAGAATGACTAAGCGCAGATTGATAAAACATGCGATTGAGAATGCAAAAGCAAGCAAGCCAGGATTAGAGAAACTAGAAGGATATCTCCCAGGAATGCCTGCATTATTATTTACCAAAGATAATCCATTCAAACTCAATAAAATACTGCAACAGAATAAATCAAAAGCACCTGCAAAAGGCGGACAGATTGCACCTAACGACCTAGTTGTTCCAGCTGGAGCAACACCATTTGCACCAGGTCCAGTTATTGGAGAGCTTGCAGCACTTGGAATCAAGACAGGTGTAGAAGGCGGAAAGATTGCAATCAAGCAGGATGCTGTTATCGTAAAAGCAGGAAAGGAAATTTCACCAAAGGCAGCTGAAATCTTAACGAGATTAGGAATTGAGCCAATGGAAATTGGACTAGACTTAATTGCTGCCTATGAATCTGGCACAATATTTACTAAAGATGTACTAACTGTTGATGATGCTGTTTATCTAAGCAACCTAGAAAATGCAAGCAGAACTGCATTCTTCCTGGCATTAGAAATTGGATATGCTACAAAAGCTACAATTGAACCATTGCTCGGCAAGGCATTCAAGGATGCAAAAGCACTTGGATTGGCACAAGCCATAATGGTAGATGCCATTGCAGGCGATCTAGTGGTCAAGGCAGAAAGAGAAATACTTGCATTAAAAAGTGCAGCGAACATCCAAGTTCCAGATAAGCCGCAAAAAGCTGCGACAAATGAAGCTTTATCCTCACCCGAGGACCAAAAAAAAAACTAGTTTTGGATAATGAGGGTAACAAAAGAGAAAGTATAACCCATAATACAAATAAAGAAAATTCAAGATTACAACAAGTTGTTCCTCAGATAACAGAGATTGAAGACAGGAAAGAAGGCAATGCCGAAATCATCGGCGAGAAAGAGGAAGCTGTTGTTGAAAAGCTAAAACAAGATGCTCACAAAGTTGAACAAGAGCTTGCCAAAGACAAAGAAGAGATAAAGAAGATAATTGAGCAAGCGCCTGCTGAAGAAAGAAAAGAACTTGAGCAGGAAGCAAAAGAGATTGAAAGATTAGCAGAACATCTGATTCAAGAAGAGAAGCAGCTTGAGAAAGTCGAGCAGGAATATAAGGAAGCTGTTCATGCTGAAGATAAGGAAATCAATAAGATTGTTGAAGCTTTCCAGAAGCCGAAACTTGTAAATTTGGGCAAAAAGGAAGAAAAAGAGCCAGCATCACAAGTATTAGGCAAATACCAAAAAATTCCAGTTGCAGAAAAGATTGTTGACGAAGTCAAGAAAGAAACTGACTTGGATGAAGCAGAAAAGCTTTATGATCATTTGAAGAAACATGGCACATTGAGAGATGTGAAAGATGCTCAGCATCTTGATGACAGAAAACATCTGAAAACACCGCAGTTTTCAGGCAAATATCCAACTGCAAATGAGCTTGTCAAGCAGGCAAGAAAACTGCCAGATATTGACAAGAAAGTGCCAAGCGCGCATGAGCTGCTTGAGAGAAAGAAAAAGCAGCAGAAAAAATCATAATATTTAAATAAATGCTAACAAAAATTTTGTTTAGGAGGGATTAACCATGGAATATATATACGGAGCAATGTTACTGCACAAAGCAGGAAAGGAAGTAAATGAAGCTAATGTTAAAAAAGTACTTGAAGCAGCAGGCGTCAAAGCTGATGATGCAAGAGTCAAGGCATTGATCGCTGCACTGCAAGGCGTTAACATAGAACAGGCAATAGAGAAAGCATCACAGGCACAAGTAGTCGCTGCTGCACCAGTGGCAGCCGCAGCTGGACATGCCAAGGCAGAAGCAAAAGCAGAAGAGAAATCTCCTGAGGAAGAGAAGAAGAGTGATGAAGCTGCTGCAGCTGGTTTAGGAGCATTGTTCGGATAAATAAGCGCTTGAATTAAGAAGTGAATGCTTTTTTTGTTTTTTTATTTTAGTTTAATGTTTTTAGATTAATATTCTCTAATTCCTGTATAATCTCCTAAAGTACCTTTAATTTTTGCTTTGGTTAATCTTGCATATTCTAAAATTTCCTGAGTAGTTGCTCCTTTTTCACTCATTCCATAAAAAGTGCTTTCTCCAAGCAGAACATAATTCCAAGTGCAATTCATTTTATCTTCTTGTTTTAGTTCATTTACTTTTTCAATCCAGTCTATTGTCGCAAGTCTTTTTTGTTTTACATTAATGTTATTCATATCTCTTTCTGCCTTTGTTTCAACTAAAAATAGGTTACTGCCTATTTTAACCATAAAATCTGGGAAGTAAGGAGCTAAAAGACCATCTTCTCTTATATACATTACATTAGCAAATCCGTGTATGTGTTCATTTATTTTTACAAAAGCATTAACTTTGGAATCGCCATCGATAAATTCCATAAATGCTTTTTCAAATCCCCTTTATTTGAGGGGAAGGCTATTTTTGGATAAATGGTTTTAGCAACATCAATTGCATAAGTTTCTCTTATCTTAATCTCTTTTATTTCTGAGAAGTACTTTTTGACTATTTTAGCATCAATTACTTCTAATTTATTCTGCAAGTCATAAATTACTTGACTAATATTTTTTACTATGTAGGATATAATCTTTTCTTGTGTTAAGATAAGGATTTTCCAGTTATTGTTTGCTAAAGGATCAAAGTCTGTTCCGAAAAGCTTTTGCTTTATGTAGTCATCTGCAGAAATCCAGAAGACCACTACTACAAATACTATGAATTGACAAAAAAGGGAAGAGAAATTTTAAATGAACTAAAACTATAGCTCTTTCCTAAAAACTCTCTTCGCCATCTCCGCAAACACCTAGAAATTCAAGGTTCCAAGCCAGTGCAAACCTTACCAAAGGCACATCTCCGTAAGGATCATCTTCACTTGTGCCAAGGGACCTTATCAGCTGCCTGTATTCTGATTTTGTCCTTTCCACTGCTGCATTGACCTTTTCTCCAAAGATAAGAGAATTAATAAGAGTAGTGCATGCTTTCTTGAAAGGCAGGGCATTATTGTCCTTGTTTGGAGAGGTTGTCCTTGAAGGATCAACTACAAGCATGAATTTTGCCCTATAGCCGATGTATGCTTTAGCGCCTTTTTCAACTGCAATCTCCCCTAATTCTTCAAGTGAATCGCAGGCAATCGCATAAACTATCTTATCCTTTGAGAGATGGATATTATTTTCATCAAGAATAACCTCATCCTTATGGCCAGCTACCCTCTTTTTATCCCCATGACCATTCAAAAAAATAAGTTTTGGCTTATCTTTAACCAGAGACTGCTCAAGATTAAATCTGGTTGCACTTTCTCCTTCAAGGTTAGCTAAATGAATATTATCCATTCCCTTAACAGCTTTTATGATCTCTTCAGAAAAAGCATACAGATATGAAGTAATCACATCATGTTTTGGCCTTGTTGCCAGAAATACTTTGACCATTTTAAGATCATACACCGCCTGCAAGAACTTTTAGCATCTTAATCTGTATGTCGATTACTTTCTTTCCAAAATCATCGCCTTCCTTGATATGAGTTATCAATTCCTTTACAGAAATCTCTTCTCCATTGCCAAGCATTATCTTAGATTCTGGGTTTAGCGTATTAAATCTAGCTAAAACAAGCTTTTTTTTCTCATCTTCTATCAGCTGGTCCTTTTTCATAATATCCCCAATTCCTCGATCTTACTTAAAATTGATTTTCCCAATTTAGTCTCATTTGTGATTTCAATAAATGCTGCATTCCATGAATAAGTCTTTCCGTCAATAACAGCAATAACCTGGTATCGCTCAGGCTCAGGAAGGTTTGCATATGCTTTCAAAAATTTCTCTTTCGCCATTTTAGGGAATTTAACTGATAAATGTTTATATAACTATTTATTTTTTTCGGTAAATTTCAACATATTTCATAGAAAATAATTTATATGCTAGTGTTTAAACTACTGAACTATGTCAGAAAATCTAATGCTAGTAGATGTCCATGCGCACCTGGACCATGCTATGTTTGGGAATGAGCTGGATGCGGTTATTTCTCGAGCAAAAAAAGCAGGCGTGAAAGTCATTATTCAGAATGGTGTCAATCCAGAGACAAATCGCATTAGTTTAGAGATGGCTAAGAAGTTTGATATTGTCAAAGTTGCGCTTGGAATTTATCCGATCGATGCATTAAATAAGGAGATTGAGGAAGGAGAGTATCCTCTTCGCGGAAATAAGTTTGATGTTGATGAGGAGCTGGAGTTTATCGGCAAGCAAAAAGACCATATTATTGCATTAGGAGAGGTTGGCTTGGATGATTTTCATGTAAAAGGAAAGCTTGATTCGCAGAAGAGAACTTTCCAGAAGATAATTGAGCTGGCTGAGAAGATTAAAAAGCCATTGATTGTGCATTCAAGGGATGCAGAGAAAGAAGTGATTGATATGCTTGAAAGCAGCAGATGCAAGAAAGTAGATATGCACTGCTTTTCCGGCAATATGAAATTAGTTAAAAGAGCTGCTGATCTTGGCTTTCATTTTTCCATCCCAACAAGCGTTGTCTATAACATGCATTTTAAGGAAATAGTAAAGAGAGTTGAAATAAACCAACTGCTTACAGAAACAGATGCACCTTATCTTGGGCCTGTAAAAGGAGAGAGAAATGAGCCAGCATTTATTGCGCAGAGCATCAAGACAATCGCTGCGCTGAAAAGTTTTACTCTCGAAGAATGCGCTAATAATATCTTTCTGAATTATAAGAGGCTGTTTGAGTAAAGTAAGAGATTGTTTGGATAATGCATTAGTAGGGTTGATGCTGATGAATTCGCTATTCCTATATACATACTGATTAGCGTGGCATCAAATGATCATCTGGTGTTAAAACACCATCAAAAAAAGGAAGACCTGAGCTTGATTTAGGAATTCTCAAGCCAAGTAGTGATGAATATACTACCATTAGCTTTATTATGTGCGAATGTAAAGAATAATTTCTTGATTCATGATAAGCACCATCAGATATTCTTTGATACAGCAATGGATCATCCAAAAGAGCACTGACATTATAAGCTAATGCCTGAGTATTATAAGGAGTGTCAACTAAGAATCCATTTCGACTGTCAGAAACCATATCTTTCATTCCGTCCTGATTAACTGTGACAATAGGTATGCCAAAGCCCATTGCTTCCATTATTGTTAATGGCTTACCTTCAAATTCACTGGGCAATATAAAAATTCCTTTCTTATCGGAGGTTAATTTATATGCTGCTTTAATCTTGTCATGCGGTATTGGACCATAAAATGACACATATCTCCCTAACCCTTCCTGCCTAATATATGCATCTAACTTATTTTTATAGGTAAGATTTGCAAATCCATAAACAAATACACAATGTAAATCTTCTCTGCCTGATTTTATAAGAGAGTTAAATGCTTCTAATGTTGCCAGCTGATTTTTCCTTTGATAGATAGATGCAACATGAAGAATCGGCCTTTTACTGCCAATTAATCTCTCTAAATCTGTTAATATTCCTTCATCAAATTCAGTATCTGAGGCTTTATCAAACTCTGAAGAGATGCAAGATGAAATATATATAGCCTGTGATTGGACAACATTTGCACCATCTCGCGATACAACCAAATGCATTGGATCCATCATAGAATAAGCACCCCTAAAGACTAGATATCCTACACGATTTCTTAGTGACCTAGAAGCAAGCAGGCCTTCTCCAAATTGGGAAGTTATAACAAGAGGCTTATGTGCCATAGAAGAGGCTGCTGCCAACATTATAGAAGGAATATAAAATGGGTGTTGGATATGGACAATATCTATTTGAGGCAATAATTTCGTAAACTGCCTTAGAAATCTTAAATTATTAAACGGATTTACTTCAGTAAACCTTCTTCTTTCCCCGGAACCAAAATATACAGGGAAAAAACTCAGATTACTTTGATTGTCGCCATGAATATCATTATCTAACTCAGGATATAGGCACATGATATGCGCATTTGGCAAGAGTGATGCAAGCTCTCTTGAGATAAGATTCACGTAAACCTCTATGCCACCACGAGATGAATTAGGATTGGAATGCAAAACTTGCAAAATTTTTGGGCGCCTGCTATCTAAAGCATGAACAAGGCTTTCTATTGATTCTACACTTTCATCAGCTTGATTAACTACCGCCATTACATAACCAGAATGCTGTTATTTTTTAAATGTTGTGACATAATTTGAGGATAATTAATCAAAGTATAACCAGATTCTCCCTCTTGACTGCGTTCTTATGGCCAGACTGCTTCTTGATTTTGTTTAAAGTTGAACTGTCATAATCAACAATCGCTTTTGCAAATGTCTTATCTTTATACACCAAATCAACTACATCATTCTTGTTGAAATCGCCAATGACAGTGTTAATGCCCGCAGGGAGAAGATTTTTTCCTGAGTTGAGGAGATTTTCCACGCAATCATCTACAATTAATTTACCTGCTGCAGTCGCAAACATGATCCATCGTTTTTTGTTAGGTATTTTTTTTGATGGGTAGAATATTGTGCCTAGCTCTTCGTTGTTTAATATTCTTGGCAAGATGTTTTTTTCTTTGCCGTTTGCTATGACCATAACAGTGCCTGCGTTATTGCATAATTTAGCAGCATCGAGCTTTGTTTTCATGCCCCCAGAGCCTAAGCCAGATGACTTGCCTGCAGCTGCCAATATTTGGTCAGTTATGCCCCTAACTTCTGAGATTATTTTTGCAGTTTTGTGCTCTTTTGGGTTTTTGTCATATAAACCTGAAATGCCGGATAACAATATAAGAAGATCTGCCTCTATTTTGCTGGCAACAATTGCAGACAAGCGATCATTATCTCCAAAGCTTGCATCTATCTCTGCTATGCTGATAGAGTCATTTTCATTAATAATTGGAACAACATTCAAAACAAATAAAGTAGTTAATGCATTCTTTAGATTCAAATAAGACTGCCTGTCTGTAAAAGTATCGTAAGTTAATAATAGCTGAGCAACTTTAATATTCTGTTGCGCAAATGCATCTCTCCATGACTGCATAAGGATTGTCTGGCCGATGGAAGCAGTTGCCTGCCTTAATGCAATATCTCTTGGCTTTTGCTTTAATGCCAGCTCTTTTACTCCCAAACCAATTGCACCAGATGTCACAATCACAACATTACATTTGTTTTTGTCTTTTAGCTCTGCTATCTGCCTAGTGATATTTCTAAGAAAATCTAAATCTGCGCTGCCGTTTTCCTTAGTTATGGTAGATGTGCCTATTTTTACAACAACTATTTTGGGGTTTTGTAAGTTGCGCATTGTAATTGTTAGAGGGTTAAATTATTTTTATTGTATTTGTTTAGCTATAGTGTAATAATCTCTTATAAAGCGACGGCGACTGCCGACGAACACTCTCATGTATCAGCGAAGAGTTTTTTCTCCTCTACTCCTATTTAATAACTGTGATAATAGGAAAGTTTTGTATGTTGTG
>JACPBN010000075.1 GCA_016180275.1 Candidatus Woesearchaeota archaeon | reverse complement strand
ATTAGTTAAGTCTATCTTACCTTTCTTGAAAGGCACTGTTATATTAGAAGATAAATCAGATGCAAGAACAGAACTATCACTCGCTTTAAGTATATCTATTCTTATATATGCTTCTGTTTCATCATCTGTATTTTCTTCTTCCCATTCCAAAAATCCCCATCTATCTTCTGTGCCACTAGGTATTCTTGTTAATGAACTTTGTAAAGTATCCGAAATCCATTCACCATATACTTCTATTTGTGCATCTCCAAAATCACCAAATGATGGCATATTTTCTTACCTCTCAATTACATTATATTCAAGTTGCGATAGCGAATATCTAGTTCCTCTGCTAGGATTGTAATAATCAAACCAGAAAGGTAAGCCAAAACTTAAGCCAGATGTTATGTTAGTCACATTCTGGAATGATGTAGTTAAATTATAAGATGATGAATAAGTATACACAGAATTAGTACGCCATGCTATCTCATTCTTGATAGTGCTGGAATTAAACATTAACTCATCCACATAAAATCCTACACTCTCATTATTGCTTACGTTTACGTAAATACGCATATTGCTTAAGTTGCCTAACTGCAATCCTTTCTTACTTATATTTTCATAAACAGTGTACCATTGCCTGCTATCATTAAGCTTATATTCGCTTGTGTTATAAGCAGTTCCATTGCCTGATATTATCTGAAGCCAGAACGTATGGTTAATGCTCAAATTGTTGTAAGGTGTTGTGCTGTTTGTTATATTGCTACGTAAGTCTATTGTTAGATATTTAAGTGAAATAAAATCAAAGCCTGTGAAATTCGTTATATTAGTTGCATTAGGGAAATTAGTAAATAAAGTAAGATTGACGTAATTAATCGGTCTTGTGCAGTTGAAATTAATAGTCGTATTAAACACATTGCCAGACGTATTTAAGTATTCTCTAAACTCTGTGTTATTTGTAAAATATCTTATCCTTCCAGCCCATTGACCCTGTGTGACATTATCTCTCACTGATGCTATGTCCATACATAATTTGCTCCAATTAAAAGGGATAGTCGTATTTCTTACAACAGATTCTGGATTATTAACCTGCCATCGCTTCGCAATCTGAGTGAAATCTTCCACCAGATAATCTGGATAATATCCTATCAAAGAAGTAAGTCGTAACTGGAATGTAAAGTTAAATCTGTCATTATTAGTTATATTAAAAGTACAGTTACTTGTACTCTGATTAAGTGGCTGCACTCCAGTCGCATTGCTTGCATTCGGTGTAACTCTGAATAATATTACTCCATTACAATAACTTAAACCAATTACATAATCAATCCTGAAACTATAGTTATTGATTGAGTAGTTAGAATTAGGCGGTATTGCATTATCATAACATAAGACGTTCCATAGGTAATTGCCTTTTGCAGTAAAGTTCACATTAAAATTAGTTATTGTTGCATTAGATACATTGGTAAGAGATGATTTCACACTCCAGCCAGACTCATTAGTGAACATGCTACAGTTCAATATAGATACTGCACCTTTATATGTAAAATTAAATCCTATTGTCATGTTAAATGGCAATAAACTTCTGTTCTCAGGCTTCTCAAGTGTTACATTAAACAGAGTAAGATTAGAACGTACGATAGTGAATGTATAGTTAACATTTGAATAATTACAATTATCGGAAGAATCACATCCAAAAACATTCCATAGATAATTACCGATAGGCAGATTGACAGGCGTAAAATTATAAGCTGTGTTATTAGTTACTGTGCTGGTATTACTGATGTTTGCTGCCCATGTTCCAGTCCAATTACCATAGACAGTCAATTTTGAGATATTACTTGCATCCCATGCGCTTGCATTGAATATTATAGGATATGTAGTAAAAGTATCAAATATACTAGAATTTATACTAAAATTAAGAGGATTTAATAAAGTTACTGTAGGATAATCTATGGTTAATATTGTAAAGAATTCATTGCCTGCTCCAAGAATTGTATTGTTATTTCCTAAAGTATCATTGCATGCTGCATATACACTGCTATTGCCTTCTGCTAACGCATAAGTATCATTTATTGTGCAAATATGAGAAGTGCCTCCTGTCGTAGTACAACTCAAGTTAAAACTCTGGAATGAATTACTGTGATTAGTTATGCTTATTTTGCAAGTAGCTGCTTCATCTGTATCAAATGTATATGTAGGTGTTGTATCACCACAGTTATCATTATATGGCTCAGTTGTATCACCGCCACAAGAAGTAAAATTAATATTACTTATGACAGGTGCTGTTGTATCATTTATAGAAGAAATGCAACTACTCCCATTATAGATAGTGAAATTATCTATAAATGTCCTATCTGCTGATACACCTGTAATACCATGCAAAATATCTACTCTTTTCCAATCTGTTCCACTGCTTTCAAATGCTGCACTCGCAGTTCCTAACACAGAATTATTATTGCCTGCTATAACATAATAATTACATCTATTATTGATATTATCGGCTGTTATTCTAAATTTATAGATAAAATTTGCATTTATTGTAATAGATGGACTAAAACCTGTATATCCACCTGAAAGATAGCTTACTGATGTTGTACTAGCCAACATTCCACACATTCTTAATCCTGTATTATCATGCAATTCGTATTGAGGCTCACCATTAGCTGATAATGTCGAATTAAACCAAAATTCAACAGTCTTATTACCTGTCGTCTCTGTCAAATTTATGTTCATGTGAGCATCACCAACAGATGGATTAAGAGTTCTTGCCATATTATTACTGATACTCCAATTTTCCCAAGTAGGATTATCTAATTGCCATTTAGTTGTTACTAATCCACCTGATTGGTTTAATGTATGCTCAGGCAATGCTTTTCCATCTGTATCAGTAAAATCATCATAAGCAACATAATCAGATAATGTTGTACTGCAATTAGCATCAAATGCAGATACAAAATTAATTAAAACTATTACAAGAAATAAAATTAAGATTATTGTTTTTTTCATGTTTTACGAGTATATCCAATCATGTTTATTGACATCTTGCTATTTGTTTACTTTTATAGCGATATAACACTTTTTACATAAAGTCATATTCTTCATGCGTTTGTTTCCACATGGACACTTTTCTATTGTTTTGAATTTTGCCATTTATTCTCCATCTGTTTTTTAAATACATCTATGCCTATACCCTCATTTACACAGCTTTCTCCGTTTTGGCATTTACCATCGCAATTAGAATCTCCTGTGCCACAATCACACTCAATTCTAGTTTTGACTATGCTACATTTTAAACCTACTTTACTCACATTATATACACTTGTTTTAACATCAACATAACTCTTATCAGTGCAACTTACCTGTATTTTGCTTTCTTTTCTCTCATATTTGCTTATATAAGTAATATTTTTATACGTGTCATTTTCAGCAATGTAAATTGTATTGACTGCATACACAGGCTCTTGATAAGTTGTTGTCTCATACACAGGCTCACAAACATTATAGTAAAGATTGTCTGGCCTGTCAAACACTGGGTCAAGAACATAATTGCCTGCACTCACATTAAATTTAATCACGCAGTCTGGTCGTATCTTGTATAACTCAAGCTTGAACTTCTTAGTGGAGTATTGCGGAAACACGAACACATACTTAGCACTGCTTGGGATATTACTTAATCGTGTCTTATTAGTGAAGTTAGTATATACCCATTTACCATAATAATCAACATACATGTTATAACTAGCAACACAATCCTCTGGACTAAACGATAGCTTAATATCATTCGGATTATATATATACACGGATAATGCTTTGGTATTCTTGAACGTCAGGAATGATTCGCATGGGTCATCATAAGTACCTGCACACTTATCGTCTGTGCCTGTAATAACAAATCCCAGTATGCTAAGTATCGTAATCAAACCTGTTAATGTGATACCTGCTCCGAGATATATTCGTTTATATTTCATCCACTCCCCATTCTGTTATTTTCATGCCTAGAGAATTGGTATCATTTATGTCAAAGTCTCTAGTTTTGTAATAGGATTTTTGATACCGTGCTGAATATCTTTCATCAATTGATTTATCATCAAAATAATATGTCCAGTCAATATTGAAAAGCTGCCTATCATCACTTCTATATACAACCCACGCATGCTTAAGTATATTAGCAGAGTTACTAGGATCACGTACATCGCCTACACGTAAGAATACCCTAGCAGGTGATATGCCACTTAGCCTAGCTAAGGTAAGTATCATATTACTGCCATCTTCACAATCCCCTACCCTTATCCTATAAGTCTCATTAAAATCTTGCCAATATTCAGGCAACTGCCATACCTCATTGTCTGTTTTATATGTAAGTAGCTTATGTACAAATCTAAGTATCTGGATAATCTTTTCATCATTACTGCCTGTAAAATCCTTAGCTAGATTTTGTGCAATCTCGCTTCGCAACTGGCGCTGACAAAATTCCTGTAAATTCTCTATGTTGGTTGTCTTAGTAGAGTAATACCTATTTACGTTCTGCTGAAAATAACTCAGCAAATGCCTGTCTACTATATCCCCAAACTTCGCTAAAAATTGTTTGCTAAATAATTTCATTTAACTGCCTCTTAGTCGATATACTTTCCAATTAAAATATAGTGTATCAGAACCTGTACTTGTTCTGCCTCTTAAACTAATTGTAAATGCACTTGTAATCCAATTAGCTATCATGGTTTTAATATCTTCATTTCCTGTAGATGTATTTACATATGATATTAAAGAACTTATTAATAGGGTAGTAGCATAATTACTTGGATTTGTGAAAGAATATCTAAGATACCATATTTTTTTAGTATTACTACTTCCAGAACTATTAAGAGTAAATGTATTTGTACCATCATTTATTCTACAACTTAAGTATGCAGCTGTAATACCTGGATCTACATTAGTATCATATGCATGAACTTCTACAATAATCTTATCGCCTACTGCAAAATCATTAGCTGCAACCGTCTTAGTATCTAATTCTACTTCCGTAGCTGAAGTAGTTGTTCCTCTACCCGCATGAATCAAAGTGGGTGCATTCATCAGAGCAGTATTAATAGCATTCAAACCAGATTGCGCAGCTAAGTCTGTGCCTGAATATAATATATCACCATCTGCATAATTAGTTTTTAACTGCGGATATGTTGTTACCATTGTCATCACTTCCTTTTAGTTCATTATAATTTCTTTTGCCAGTATTCTCCAGCATTGCAATATAATTAAGAACATCACCGCCAACAATACTTAGTCTGGTATCTATCCACCAATTAACGAAATCACTTAGCTTAGTCTTGTCATAATTACTTAATATTACTAGAGCTTGCGCACTTACTTTAATTTCCGAGTCTTTGGTTAAATCGCCTATCAATGTAAATAATTCATGTTTGTCCATGTTCATTGCCTCATCAATCGTATATCTCCATTTGTAATATCTACATTAGCCGAGTATGTACCTAGTTTAAGTCTCTCATAGGTATCATATTCCCATTGCCTACGTAACCATTCACTTGTGCCTGCGCCAGAGCCTGTATTCCCTAGCAAACCTATGCCTAGCTTTGCATTAGGACTTATACCTATCAGGAACGCATTTGCATTTGTTGTTGTTATCTTGACTACTTCTCTTACAACTCTTGTCTTGACTTTTTCTTTATTTACAAAAAAAGCAAGATTACCCTTAGTATCATCTATGCTTCCGATACTATCTCTTGTCTGTTGCTGTGATTTGGCTATTGTTTCTATTACCATTCGCTGTCGCAACCTCATTCATTATCAATTTCAATAGTAACTATTCTCTCAACACTAATACTGGATGTCTTACTAAGACCTGTCGTTACTATCCTACAAAAAGTATCGCCATTGCTATGCAGCAATTCCCATTCTTTCAAACTATTTCCATTGCCCTGTGCTGTTGTAATGCTATGTGTCGCATGGATTGTTGCAGGGGATGTACCTGTTGTGAATGTTAAAGATGTCTTGGTAGTATCTACAGGTGCAACTAATGCAGTATCATTCTTTGTAGGTAAAGTACCATCTGTACCTGCTTGACCCTGCGTTATGTCATTTTTTACTATGTCTCTAACTCTATTTAATCCTTCTTGAGTCATCATTTGTCATCGCCTCAACTGCTCAATGTTACTAATCTTTCATCTTGTTCAACTGTCAAGATAGTCTGCCAATCTTCTTTGGTGATGTTGTGTTGAATCTGCTTGAATCGTAAATCTATACTTGATACTCCGCAACTTAGAACAGACACTCGTGCAAGATCGCCTGGTGCATGTTTCTTGCCTTTAATAGTAAGCGTGCCTCGCCATCTAGGACTGCCACGATTAGATGTCAATGCCTGTGCACGTGCTTTACCCTTAATTATTGTAGCTGATCTAAAAGAATTATTAAATGCAGTATTTGATGCAATGGTTGTTGTCGAATCCCAGCTAGGCAAGCCTGTACCATTATATCCTGTGTAATTTGCAGGATAACTATATTCGTCATCATGTACTCTGGTAATAGTTGTCTTACCTAGTCTAGCACCTTCCCTAACTTCATCTGCTTTCATCTGCCTAGCAATATCAGTCCATGCCTTGTAAACCATCTGCAATTTAGGTGCTGTACTTGCTCTATCATAGAAATAATCAAGAATCCCACTGCCATTCATGTCATCGCCTGCATTAAAAATAACCATATTAACTATATCATAAGTAGCATAAGTTAAATTTGCAGAATAAAGTATATTGCCTGTGCTTGTGTCTCCTTCTGTTATTGTCTCGCCTGGAGTTGTTTCATCTGCAGGATAAAACCAGTTAAATCTATTAAGTTCATCTATGTAAAAGATATATTTGCGTTTCGTAGGAGGAGATGCACTTTCAGCTGCTATACTGAAATCATTAGTATATTCCATAGTGCTTAATTCATCAATCCATTCATAAATTGGTTTGAACACTTTTGCAAGTGATATAATAGGAAATATAGAACCATCTGGCCTTGTTGCATCAATTAAACCCCCACCATTATCCTCGCCATGTCCAGCTATTCTTAAACGTGCATCTATCTGAAAATTGCCGTTTGATACTAAATTACCATACTTATCATAGTAAGTTTTGCCACTTATGTTCTCATCTACTTTAGCAGTCCATCTAATTATATTCTGGATCAGAGTAGGCGAACGCCATCCTGTGCCATCTGGCGCAGTTGTGTCATTATCAGTGTAAGAAAATGCCCAGAGTTTTTGCAGTGCAACATAGCTTTTATCAATGCATTTTAATCGTATTTCTGCCTTGCTTTGTGACAGATTGCAAGTAACTTCCTGGATTTCTGCACTCATTAATAAGTCATTTGATGTCGCGCTAGTGTCAATCTCCCTATTTGTTTCTACATAGGCAACATATATCTTAATCGTGTCGCCTTCGGCAAACTTAAGCTTATTATTGGCAGAATTAACATGCCTGCGATAAATAGTGCCAGATAAATTAATAACCTGCGGATTAAGCAATGTAATCTCGGCTGAGTTGGATTTAAGCTCTGTACTTCTCGTAATAATCAAATTAGACCAATCAGTAAGATCAACTAACGCAAAACTATTGACTGCTCCACCCCATTGAACTTTAGTTATAAGCTTGCTCATATATCAATAACCTCGCAATCTAATGTATAATCAATCATTTGGCTAGTAGGTACTTGAGAAAATGTAACGCCTTTCACATAGACATGGACATGAGGCGTATTTGTGTTGAAGAATACTCCTGTACTTGCACTTACAGCTGCACCTATATGAGCATCATTGACATACGGTACACCACTACTTGCGCCTGTTGCGCTTTGGTAATATATCCCTATACCATCAAGCAAATCACGATAGCCATCCGTAGTAGATTTATAATATAGGATTTTGATGCCTGTAGTACGCTGAAGATCAAATATTGGCGCAACTAAATCCATATCAGTGCTTACATTCCTACGTAACTTGCCACGTACTTGGATAATCGGATGCTGGACGCTTACAAAAGAAATGCCTTTTGGATTAGTAGTTGCATTGCTTACATTTACGCTAGGGCTGGTATTATCATCCATGCTTGCGCCTGCTCTAAGGCTTAACTCTGCTGTAGCTAATACAATAGCATTACCACTATTTGCCAGAAAGCTATTTCTATCTCCGCTAGGTGTCAAGCTTGGAAACCCTGTATCTAATATCTCAAAGCTTGTTATTGTACTTAATGCTCCTGTTGTTGGCATTGTCATCACTTCCAGTCGCTTACGCAACTCAAAATCGCTGTTGTTTCTATTGTAATTATTTTCTATATGGAAAATAATTAAGGCAAATACATAGTGCCTAACTTGTTTTATCACTTATAACCAGATTGTAGGCTTATTATACACAAATTGAGCAAAAGCTTTATAAATATGCTATACATTCTATCTCTTAATTCTAATTAGGAAGGCTCTACTGCTTTCCTTCTTAGAAGCGCGCTTCAAAAGAAGATCTAGTAGAGTCAGATTATAGTGATGAAAAATTACTTATTCTGGCAATAATCCATCATAGAAAAATTTATATATCAAAAACATAATATAGTCATAAAAAGAAAAATGCCAGGGTGGCGAAGTGGTTAACGCGATTCGCTTGCAACGCATTTATCGTGGGTTCAATTCCCACCCCTGGCTCCCTTTCTCCTTATTGGCAATAACATAGCCAAGATAATGCACAGCTGCTAATAACTAATAAAAGCATACTTATATATATAGTTTTCTATTTTTAAAGTTATTTTCTATTCTAAAGTAGTGAATAATTAAGCCTACCTCATACGTAACATGTTATCTTACGTACTCATACTTGGTCATAAGTGATTGTGATATTTAAGTGTGTATTAAACACACTCTTATAAGTACTCTTACTCTCTAGTATCTTATTTATCCTCTTCCAAAATTCCTTTTCTTGTTCCATAAGCATTATTCCTGCATCATAGCAAAATTTAAATAGAAGTACTACATATAAAAAAGTAAGCGCCAGTCGTCCAAAGGATAGGACACATGCCTCGTAAGCTGGGAATCCGCGTTCAATTCGCGGCTGGCGCACTCTTTAACCTTATCTATAAGGTATAATACTTTACTTCTATTTAAACATTATGCGTCATATATATATATATTCTAGTATACATATGTGTGATAATCACTAAGTGACTATTTTACGTCTAATCATATTTGCGAAATGCTTATATACCTCGCCTATGTTCTATGTACAGGGGAGTAAATCATGGTAAGCATAACTGATATTATC
The DNA here is from genome assembly GCA_016180275.1 of Candidatus Woesearchaeota archaeon. Taxonomy (GTDB): domain Archaea; phylum Nanobdellota; class Nanobdellia; order Woesearchaeales; family UBA10200; genus UBA10200. The sequence goes on along the minus strand of JACPBN010000075.1, from coordinate 7,987 downwards.
TTATTCGGTATCGTCATCGTACTTGGTATTGGTTTTTATGGCGGTCTTATTTATGGACTTGTTAAATTTAAGCAATGGTTAACTCCTAAAATCAAACCTTATTTCATTCAATTACGACTTCCATCTATTAAAAGTCATATTATCAAAGGTAAGCGTAAATGCTCTAATTGTGCATCATGGGTCCCTGCGGATGCTTTACATTGCAAATATTGTAAATCTCCTGTCGGAATTAGGGGAATTTTCTATACTATTTTGGCAGTTATAGTTGCCTTATTACTTGCTTGGTTATTTGTTTATGTTTTTTGGACAATCCCTCTTCAGCATGAAAAAACTGAAATCACACGCATGATTTTAAATATAACCAATTCATTATCCTGATGTGGAAGATAATACTGTCTTATTTTCCCTAAATGATTTATCCATCGCATCTCCAACTGCTTTGCCCACACTATCGCCTATCTTTTCTACTACAGGGATCATAGCATTTACAAATCCTCCTGCTATATCTCTTGTTATATCTGCAACAGGCGTTTCTGTAACAGGCTGTGGATTAAATCCTGCCAAATCTGCAAATTGTGCTGCTTTACCGACTATGTCTGGTTTGTATTCAGCAAAATCTTCTAACATCTTTGTCGATATACTTGCTCCAGTTACTTTATTAAATAAAGCAACTAATCTAACTAATAATGCTGCCAATACTTGCAAAGGAAATAAAATACCTTCGACAATGAATTGCCCTAAAAACCCAAGAGCCATAATCGCAACTCCTACCATTGCTTTAATTGCATTTCCAACACCACCAAATTTTCTAGCAAGTAATACTATCCCTATTATTATTGCTGCTATCAATAACAATTTTAATCCTAACATTAAATTAATAAATAATAATGCCATTCCTAAACCACCTGCAACTAAGCCTACACTAAGTAATACCTTTTCAAAAGCAGGCATATCTGAATTTAAAGTTCCTACTATGGCAGCAATCGTAGCAAGTGAAGCTACTAAAATCCAAACCGAAGGATGTGCTTTTAATAATTGGTATACAAATAATCCAACACCAATATTAACTAATTTTTGCCTATCTTTATCAGATAATTTACCTAAAGCATTAATAATTCCAATTACAAAATCAATGAGTTTTACAAATAAAGGTGATTGTCCTAAAGCATCAATCAAACTAAATTTGAAAAATTCCCATGCTGCATTTAATTCATTTGTCTTTAATGTAAAAGTACTTGTATTACCAGTTATCTTAGTATATCCATCAATAGCACTTTTAAAAAAAGAATTAAAAATACGATTGAAATTCATAAACTGAAATTTCAAGCCTAGCCCTGCACTTAATAAAGCCATATTCATCTTACCAGTACTTTTGCCAAAATTATTCATTTGCTTCTCTGCTTTCTCTAATGGCTTTGTGGCTCTATCTAATAGTTCTAAAACAATAGTCATATTTGCATTATTTATATATCCAACTGCTGCCATTTATCTTAAACCTCGATTAGCTTTCTCATAATCTTCTTTTTCTTTTTCTTTGACTTCCATCAGATATTTAAGGTTTGTAAGGAATTTCTGCATAGGGTAATTACCTGTTACTTCGCACTTAAACTCATACTCATACATAGCAATTACCTTACGTAGCTGCTCCGCAGGATCTATCTCATCTTCATAGATTACTTTAACACCCAGCTTTCGAGCTAACTCAGTTGCTTGTAGATTAGTCATCTAATGCCTCTTTCAATGCCTGTTCTTTGAATTGTTCGATACTTTCATCAGTAGCCCAACCAAACTGCTTAAGTAATTCTATCTGTAGCTTACTTAAGTTAAAGCCTATATAATTATCTAATTCCTTGCGTTCCTCGTCATTAAGCGGTGGATAATCTCTCTTTATTATTTCTTTAATTAATTCACCTATCTGCTTCATCGCATAAACAGGATCTTTCTTTTGTTTGCTTAATTTTTGTATCTCAAGTAATTTAAAATTATCATCTGTTGTCGGATGCAGTTTTAAGTCAGCTCCACCAACCATCAAATTCCATACATAAATATTATTTCCATATTTTCCCATATCAATCAATCCTCCTTCGTTTCTTCAGTTTTTTCCGCAAAGTTTATATACTTCTGTCACTTACCTTAGCTTAGTAGGGACTGTTTTATCCAAGGTGAAAAGCAGGCAGGGGTGGGAATTGAACCCACAATGCACAGTTTGACGGACTATGTGCCTTACCAATTTGGCTACCCTGCCATTTTCTTTTTATTTATTATCCTCTGGATACTCTTCTAACTCCTCTCCTGTAAGTGTACTTGTTTTCTTTGGCTCTTCTTTCTTCTCTTCAGTCTTAACCTCTGGTTGCGGCAGCGGATATTCGCCAGTGCTTAGTATGTAATTAAGTACATGGGTATTCTTATGGTCCTGCATCATCTTTACCCAGTTAATGCCGTTGTAATTCGCTTCGCAATCATCAATCCAAGCCATCGCATGATGCACTGGAAAATCACCTGCACATACTGAACAGATCACATTGCCTTTCTTATTTGTACGAGTATTGAAGCGTTTAATGAAATCATTATACGTCTCTCCTTCTTGATATGTAATTTTTGTACCTAATTGTTTCGCTAAACTCTCAGCCTTTTCTTTTGTATCTGTCATCACTATCACTCCTATAATTCTTCTATTCTTCATTTTATAAAATTAAAAAAAACAAAAAAAACTGATTCCTTACAATACTCTGCATCACATCGCACCGCAAAACATTGGTAAAAAAATAATGTCGTCGATATTTATATATCTTGCCTGTGTTTGCCCAGTGCCTCATAGCAATGTCCAGTGGAATTAATCTTGGCACTCATCAGCATAGCCCTCAGGTAGACATTCTCCTTCCACATCAATTTCAAAATGTCCGTCAGACCCTGTCACCTTAAGGTCCCCGAAGTTCACATAGACATTTGAAAACACGCAACTAAATACCTCACCTGATGAATCTGTAGCGTTATTATGCAACGTAATCATAATCGCACCTACAGTAGGTCTTGCGCCAGTAGTTGCCGTGGAATCTCCATATGAGTATCTAGTAGATGCATTTGTTCCAGCTATAGCTGTTCCTGAGCCTGTCGCTAATGCTTCAAATACTTCGTCACCTGTTAACACAAGTGTTCCTGAAAATTTTGCATTACTGGCATTTTTTTCATCCATAAAAGCATTTTGAAAAATGCCTGTGCGCGGATTACCTGCGCCTATGGTTATTGTACTTGTGCCTAGCAATGCTACTTGCTCTACTTCTCTCTTAGGTCTAGTTATAGTTATGTTCTTTGCCGCTACTACTGTCGTCGCATAAGTTTCGTCGTCAAGATTCGTTGATGTATCAAATGTCACTGCCGACGTACTAAATTTTATTGTTGCATGGCTTGCCTTAAAGTTTGTTACTGCCATCTTCTCTCACTCTCTCACTGTTGTTACTGATTTTCCTCTAGTCATCACTTACTTCATTTATCGTTACTTATCTAAAGCTGCTACGTAAAGCTCTATTTACATTATTCTTCAATTCCATCGGAAAATATGTCTGCAAAAATTGTGTAGTTAAATCAAAATATCTCGGCACTCCTGTCTTATTTGTACTTGCATAAGTCCTTCGCCTACCGCGACCATTCAACCTAACTGTACGTATGTTCTCATTCACCCATAAATTATATGGAAAGTTATTTGCACCAATAGCTTTACTTATCAATGCAGTTGAGTTTTTATATCTGATAATAGTAATCCCCTGCTTTAATCTGCCTGTCTTTCTAGGTGCGATATTCCTGGCAAATCTCTGGCCTGCAGCTGCTGCGCCTCTGTGCGTCTTTACTTTTGCATTCTCTAGTTTCGCTACCGCAACCTGAAACCTTTTTGCTATGTCTGCTGCGTTTGTTGTTATCTTAATTCCTACCATTTTCCTCACTCGTTAAACACAAAATTAACTATCAACTGATGAACATGAATAGTTTTGCTACCTTCTGTAAATATGTCCTGTACATCCCTGTCAATATCTGTCACAAATAATTTACTATCTGCAAGACTACTTCTTCCGCTCCAGATCTTATTATGGACCTCATCAGCTAATGTACCTGCACTTTCGCCAGAGAGATGAAACACCTCAATCAAAAACTGTACATCGCTCTGGGTAAAGCTTAAATCCATGTTAGCTGCCTTAGTAGTTACTTTTGGCTTGTATATGGTAACCTGCGGATAACCTTCTTCTCCGATTAGCTTGTCATTATATGATCCATGCACATTACTCGTACTTAGCGCATAAGTACCAGAGGTAAGATGATTACGTAATGTAGTCCATGCTTGATCGCTAATTGTCGCTAATGTAATTGCCATCTTACTCCTCACTTATCACTAATCTATATGCTATGGTAGTATCTTCAATAGGATCAATTGTTTTAATATCTTCAATTCTGTAGTTCAAACTTCCAATCACTATTCTGTCATTCTGTGCAGGAATAGTTGTTACATCATCTCTGATAAGTAAAGTCCTATCGCCTAAGTTACTCTCAAGGCCTTGCTTTGCTACGATTGTCCTGACTGCATAATGATTTGATGAAATTGCTTTGATAGATTGAGCAGTTCCCCAATCTGTCACTGTATCTTCACCCTCGTCATTTGTTGTTTTGGTTGCGCTAGCGAGAGCATAATGGCTAACACTATCGCCATATTTTGTTATTATTCTTCTGACTGTATTTCTTATCGCTGCTGCAACACTCATACTACCTCACTCCGTGAAACTGGTATTCTATCCCAGAGCATGTAAATCTCCTCGTTCAATGTCTTGATATATTGGCTCATCACATTGGATTTTGTCATACTAATGCCTTCCAGACTAAAGCTATCAGATGACGTAAACAATGAATTATTCATCTGACTAAGTAAGATTTCTTTTGCAGCAAGTAAAGTTGTAAGCCTTTCAATACTCTTAGGCACACTTGAATAACCATAAACATAAGTAACTCTCATGGCTCTTTGACCATATCTGGGCCAGTTCTGCTGGAATGATACTATAGCTGTATTTGCTTCAAAAGTATAATCTCCACCTGTTCCTGTCTGCTCTGTCAATGTACTCCAGCTATCAGTAGAATCTGAACTTGCAGTATTACGCTGCAGTGTTGTTATACTAATAATAGGGGATTTCTTGAGTTTAATCTTGTTATTATAATTTATGTACCTATAATCATATCTATCTGTGCCATTGAAGGTACGCAACATCTCAGGAGATTTCCATGTAGTGTATTCGTTCCAGTCATATATCTCCTGTGTCACTGTAGTGCTTACAAACTTAGTCTGCGCAAAATCTTCTATTTCTCTTTCTGAACGCTGAATAGCATCGAGAACACGTCGCGCAGAAATATCGCTAGAAGTTAATCCGCCTAACTGATCCCAAACTTTCTGGATTGTCGTATAGTTAATCGCTGTATTAGTAGTCACACTTGTAAGTGTGATGTTAAGGGTATGCGTATCACTGGCAACTGTAACAGTACCAGAACCTTCCAAATTAGTGTAAATCACAAACACTGTAAAAGTATCAGTAGCTAAGTATCCACTGGCAAAGTTAGCTGCATCAAAGATATATCTGCTATTACTGTCCGTAGTAGTTGTCTGTGTCTCGTTATTAGTTTCGTTACGTATGGTTATCGTAACTCCTGATCCTATTCCTGTAGTTCCATCTGTATTGTAAACAGTTCCATAAACTATATAAGGTAAAAAACCGCCTGGCATGTTAGTCACTCTCCATTTTCATCTTCCATCTATAAATTTATTAATCGTTTTGCATGAAGCAACACTTTGTGAAGCACCCCATACACATTGTGAAATAGCTGTATTATTTACTGAGATGCTTCCAGCAGTCGTATTTGTACTTGCAACATCACTCCTGATGCTTGTTGCATTAGCTCTTAACTCATTTAACACATTCGTAATTGTATTGGTACAGTTTTGGATATTGTTTGCACTTCTCTCTTCAATAGTAACAGCAACTAGGCATAATGGCACAGCTTGGTATAAAGATGCACCTAGCCCACCCTGCTGGTTATCGCCGTGTATGCTGTATGCAAGGCTGTTATTGCGTATGATTGCAGAGTAAAGTCCTGATGAGTTGGTTGTGCCTGTGCTGTCTATTATGATTTGAGTGGATGTGACTTTATATAGGCTAAGTGATGCAGATGATATTACACTGCTTAGGGTGTTGTTTGTGTATATTGGCTGTCTGAATGTGTAGATAGTAGATGGCGGTGTCTGTGAATCGTACTGCGTTCCTGAGTAATTCAATGGCACTATGTTCCATTGAATATTTGTTGATAACAAACTGGAAGCAGTGAATCCGCTTGTGTTAGTGCAGTCTGTTTCTGTTCGTGTGCCATTAGAATAATCTATCCCAAAACAGAATCCGTTTAATGCAAATGTTTGATTTGTATTAGTGCAGTTAGTTTGCTGATGATAGATAATAAATTTAGCTACCTGTATCACCATTGATAATCCGACTGTATAACCAGTGGCATTTGGTGTCTGTGAGTTATTAACCCCATTATCATAATTAATCTTTGTTGAGATTATATTATATGCAATCTGCTGTGTTAAATCATTCACGGTGCATTGTCCTGTTGTATTAGTTATACAAAAAGCAAATGTATAAGTTGTATTTGTGACCGTGACATTGGCAGTATCAATTTCTAAGCCATTATTATCAAGTACTTTGAAGAAGAATGTGTATAATGGAGTGAGGAGTATGGTTAGGCTTTTAGACAGAGTTGCAGAGACATTTATTATTGTTGAATTAGAAACATAGTTAGCTAGGGTTGTATTTATGGTATGCGGAGTCTCATAATGTTAAGCCATTAAATAACTGAATATCGGAAACATTGAATATTGTCACGTTTGCATTCTGCAGATTACTGCCAGACGTATTCTGGACAGTTAAATCTAAATACCATTGGACTGTTAGGTTGCCTGCTGCACCGCTGGCGAAACTGATGTCTGTCGTGTTGAATGTTTCATTGATAAATATTCCTGAGCCTGTTGCTATTCTTATATCATTTACTCCTGTTGATGTAATCCTGTCATTTGTGAATGTATTGTTAATCGCTGCGCTGTTTAAAAATACGCCATAAGCAGAGGTTGCATGGGATGTATTGATTTGATTATTTGAAAATGAGTTATGTGAAGCAGCATCTATTCGTATTCCATAGCCAGTGTTTCCTGATGTAGTAACAGTATTGTAAGATATGTTATTGTTGATTGATGTAGTAAGCAGATAAAATCCGAAACCATTTGTAGCCGTTGTACTGATGATATTATTGGTTATTTGGTTATTGTTTGATGATGACTGCAAAGTGATTCCGTACCCGTTTGTATTTGTTGTATTGATTTGGTTATTGGTAATGATGTTATTGCTTGAAGCTGATATATCTATACCACGATGTGAGCCTGTGCCTGATGTAATCATAATATTATTAGATATGTTATTATTATTTGATGATGTTACCATATTAATTCCGCTAGGAAAATTAGAGCCTGTTGTGTTGATGATGTTATTGCTTATGTTATTTCTTACTGCTGTCAGTAGATAAATTCCATAGCTGTCTTGCCCTGTTGTAGTGACATTGTTGTTAAGGACAAAGTTAGTGTTGGTTGTGCCCAGCCAGATGGCTTGGCTGGAACTGCCTGTTGTTCTGACATCGTTATAAGTTATGTTATTAGTATTTCCTGATTGCAGATAGATTCCGTATCCTGTCCCGCCTGTTGTAAGGACAGTATTGGAAGATACTAGATTATTATCTGCCAGATTCTGGACTATAATAGCATAATTGCTGGCAGAGCCATATGCGTTAATGGTGTTGCCATATATGATATTGTTATCGGTATTAGCTGATGCAGATAAAATAATTCCAAACCCATTGCTTCTGCCATAAACAGTAATGTTATTATTCGAGAGATTATTAAAACTTGCTTTTG
>JACPBN010000074.1 GCA_016180275.1 Candidatus Woesearchaeota archaeon | reverse complement strand
AATTAGCAAGATATTTAATGTCAGGCATAATCTTAAACATTCTAAAAAAGCCAGCTTAAGCCTGTCTATAAACGCAATTGTTGTTCTGGTTTTAGCAATTTCAATGCTTGGCTTAGGATTGGCATTTACAAAAAGCATGTTCAAGAAGTTTGGCGAGAAGCTTACAGTTCCTCCTCCTGATCTGCCTGCTACAAAAGATGATCCAATAGTATTGCCAAGCGAAGAGCTGGTAATCAGGCACGGAGAGGAGTTTACATTCCAGGTTAATTACTTTAATGATTATGCCTCTGGCACAGTGGATGCAGGGCTTATTTGTAAAGGCAGCTTAGGGGGGCCGGTAGGCATAGGCACAAAAAATATCTTATCAGGAGGTAAAGTTCTTGTGTCTCCTCAAAAAGTTTCTGGCGGCATTCAAAAATCATTTAAATTCATAATCCCTAAAGCAGCTACGAGCGGCATTAGCCAGGGAACTGATGTTTGCGAAATAATGTTTTGCGCGCCAGGTGCTGATGATACCGAGGGTATATTAGAGATTGTAAATAATGAGCCGACCTGCACTTCAGAGGGTAGTACAGGAGGAGAGACTAACGATGATTCCAAACAAATCACTATAAAGATAACCTAAAGGATAAAACAAAATGAAAAAATTCAAAGGTGATACTAACATGAAAAAACGCTTAACAGAGGCACAGGAATTCGATATTATGAAGCTTGTATTAGATAAATTCCTATGGTTGGGATTTGCTATAATGGGTTTTGGCTTATACAATATGTTCACTAAAGAGCCCCAAGATGGCTTAGTTTGGCTAGTTACTGGTGCAGTATTGCTAGTAATATTCGTCATCATAATAGTAAGAGAATATGAAGTTATAAAATAAATTTGCAATCATTAATTTACTCTTAAGTTGAATTACGTCTCGCAGTTGGAATTATATGGATTTAATATATGCCTCTAGGCTCAATTTATTTTTATAAGTATTTAGTGATAACATGAAAAATAAAGCAAGAAATTATGCTATTAAGTATTTTGTATATATTTTCTTATCAGCAATTTTAATTGGATTATTGCTTGTTCTTAGCTCATGCAATGGAAATGATTCTGGCGAAGAAAAAGAAACCTGCAAAAAAGCATCTGACTGCAGGTATCCAGGCAAAGATAAGAAAGCTTTTACAGCCAAATGCGAGGATAAGGAATGTGTGTATGCCCCAAAGCCGGGCGTTTGCGGCAATGGAAAATGTGATAAAGAGGAAGGCGAAACATTATGCAGCTGTCCTAAAGATTGCCCTGATAAAGAAAGAAAATTAACAAAATGCGATGGCAAAGTTTCTAATAGCGAATATTTAGAATACAAATGCGACAAAAAGCAGCAATGTGTTGTTGAGATTACGGGCCAAAAACAAGTTCCTCCAAAATCTGAGAATCTGGAGTTTAAGCAAAGAAACATTGTGCAGGCTAAAGTCTTGCTAACTTATGTATATCCTGAGCCGTTTAATATTGATTCTGATGTATTAAGCCTAAAGCTCAAGCTAGATGAGAAGCTTGAAGCAGATGAAGTTACTTTGAAGCGCATCCAGCTAATAAGGCATACAGGCCAGAAAGTCCGCGGCAGATGGGATGAAAAAGACCAAGAAATTCAGCTGATAGACAAGCTTGATATTAACAGGGTTTTATGGGATCCTCAGATAGAAGTAGAACAATCTCTTCCAATAGAAGCAGATGTCAATCAAAGCCAGAGAACAACATTGACTTTAAAGCTATTCTTCACATATAAAGTAAAAGATGCAAAGGGATCTGTCCCGTATGATGAAACTAAAACCTTTGATATAGAGAACTTTATTTTGGCAAAGTCTACTGCTACAGCAGAATGCACTCCGGCAAAATGCGATGATAAGAATCCCTGCACTGAAGATAGGTGTGTCTCTAATAAAGGTTACTGTGAAAACATAGTTAAGCCAGGCAAGTGCAAAGGCAATTTTAGGTGTGATGATGACCAAGGAGAAAATAAATGCAATGCACCAGAAGACTGCGGTTATTGCAAAGGCAAAGCTGGAGATTATACTGAATATAAATGTAATGATAACAACAAAGAATGCATTATTGTATTAGGCAAGGACGTAAAAATAGATGAGAAAGTACTGACTAACGAGCAAAAATTGCCTGGATCATCTCCCGATATCCGATTTAAAATAATAAAGACTTTTAACAGCCCATTTAAGGCAAAAGCTAGCGGTGATATGTTTACCTTAACAATGCAAGTCTTGGATAAAAAAGCTACAACCAGGAACTTTAAAGTAAATACCATTGAACTGGTTGATGGCACTTCACTATTAGGCACAACCCAGGTTTCACAGACATTCAATAATATTGGAGACAAATTTGATTTCAAGATTCCATTTACAAAAAATTTAGTAACTATAGAGGAAAAGCGCACAAAATTAAAGCTCAAAGTGACATTTTCCTATGAAGGAGTTGACAGGCAAGACAAGCCTCTTGTCCATACAAATGAGATCTTGGAGGAAGAATTAGGCGAGGTATTGCTGGTAAATGCAGGTTAAAATAGGGTGTCAAGCAAAAAAATCTGCTAGTTAAGATAATTTATTACGTTAAAATAACAGCTATAGCAAATGACACAATTTTTTAGACAATAATGTCATTTGCTTATTACGAACTGACAGCATTTTGTATAAAAATTATTGTCAGTAAGTATAGATTAAACTGATAGGTCCAAACTATGGCTAATATAACTGTACTCTCTAAAACTAAAAAAAGCTATTCGAAAAGTTTTTCAAGGACATTAAAATTCTTAAAAAGAAACAAGCGCGGAATAGAGCTTACTATCAACTTTATTGTAATGTTGATATTGGGCATTGCAATGCTCTCTGGCGCAATTATACTGACCACAAAACTGTTTGGCAAAGCAAAAAAATACCAGGAGCAAGTAGATTCAAACACTCAGGCAGAGATTAAAAAATTAATTACAAGCTCAAATGATCAGGTTATTATTTATCCGGCAAGAAAAACAATGGCCAGGAAAGACAGTGCTGCTTTTGGAGTTGGCGTACAGAATACCCTAAAGAATACCCTTGGCAAAAGCGATGATTTTACCATAAGCGTGACTTTTGCAAAAGCATATACCAGTGATAAGCTGCAACTTTGTTATTCCGGGGATGAGACTACAAATCCTGGCTGTAGTAAATCTGCGCCAAGCACATGGATCAGGGTAGGCAATAGCCAGAAAATAAATAAAAATGAAGTTAAATCATTCCCTGTAACAGTCTCAACCCAAGGCAATCCTAAATCTGCAGTATACGTCTTTGATGTCAGGGTATGTGTTGGTCAAATTTCATCAGATGATTGTTATAATCAGCCAAATGATGATCTATATGACCAGACTGTGCATAAAATCTATGTCAACATAGAATAATACTTTAGGGGTTAAGAATGCCATAATACTTTCATAATTTTATAGTTTCTCACAGATAATGCACTTATCAATTAAAAAAAGATGCAGGGCTTTATCTCCCCTTAATCCTTTCTCAAACTTAAGCTTGAGCATAAAATATTCATTCTGCTTGATGTTGCCATGCAAAATAACTTTGCCTGCTTTTTTCTTGTCTAGATGGCTCTTGATAGCATCATCATCCACTTCAGTTACTGTTAATATCCCATAGGCTATGCCTATTTCCTGTCCCAGCAATTTATTGGACAGCAGATATGTTTTAGCCTTATGCTCAAATACCTTTACCTCTGCTAAGTCTATTTTACTTTGCATCAAAGCCTCTGCTAATACATCTGCTACAAGCAATGCAGGATTGATCTCATAGAAATACTTATATTCGCCTGTGATTTCATTCAAATGCGCAATCAATTTTTTCTCAAAAATATCTTTTACTATCCTGCTTTCCTCCGGCAGTAATATAAGTGAAACATCTGCTTTATTCAGATTCCCAAAATATGCAGTCAATCTGTTCAGATTATTGTCAACAGAAATATATTCCAGCTCATGTCCAGGCAGTTTAGTCAGCTTTTCTTTTTTAATATGGGGGGGCAGCTCAATTGCAATATTTTCTGTAAATTTGCCATATATTGCAATAAATTTCATAACATCCGGCTTTAGCGTGCCTAATGTTCTTTCCTGTTCAGATTCTGCCCTTTCAGGGTCTAAAAATACACTCTCAACTTTAAGGTTTTTCTCAGTTATTATATCTCTAATCTGCTCAATTGTATTTTTATCCAATGCATCGCCTAAAACAAAATCAACATTCTTAAACCCTAAAACTGCAGCATTCTTCTTTGCAAGCTCAAGTTTTCTCTTATCAATCTCGACAGCAATAACTTGCTTAAATGTATCTGCAAATGGAAATAGTTGGAATCCGACACTGCTGCCAACTTCAATCAAGCAATTGCCATGTGATTTACTGCCTGGATTTTTTAATCCTTCTTTCAATCTTTTTGCACGGTATTTGGCAACAATTTCCGGGGTGCCAAATCTAACGTCTTCTTTACTGTACTCAATTCTTTCTTCCTCATACATCCGTTTTTGCTCTTTGATGCGTGGCATAATTATCACATTATTATCAATTATTACTTTACTATCAATTGTTACTTTACTATCAATTGTTACTTTACTATCAATTGTTACTTTACTATCACTTCACGTTATTGTTAAATTAGATATTCTCTTATCCCATTGCCCTAAAATAAGCAATTGTTTATAAATATTTGGCAATGAGAGCAGAAAGTCTTATAAAGTTATAATTTATACAAGAATTAAAATAGTGCTTACTTATAAAAAGGATAATTAACCACAATTTTATTACAAAAAGAGGTGTTTACTATGCGAAACATTAAAGACAATGTTCTTGAGATGAAAAATATCTCTGAGCTTATGGTTGATCTGGGATACACAGCTATCTTCTTAAAAGAGCCAATTATCCTAAAAGAAGTTGAGGAACTTCATCATACCATCAAGCATCTGGAAGAAGAGACAGTAAAAATTTTGTTTAAAGTAAGAGAGAGTGATGAGCAGCGCATGATGCTCATGGATCTGATCGATTACATCAAGGATATTGCAAATTCAGCTTTGCAGATAGCAGAACTTTCCAAAGCAAAAGAGCTGCCGGACATTGTCAATGATATCCTGGAAAGTACTGATAAGAGAGTTATTGTAGAGAAGATTTTACCTAAATCAACTTTATCTAAAAAATCTGTTGGTGCGGCAAAAGTAGCTACATTCACAGGCGCGAGAATAATTGCCATCCAAAGAGATGACAGCTGGAATTTTAAGATAAACAGAGACACAATATTGCTGCCAAATGACCTGGTAATTGCTACAGGCAGCTTGGAAGCAGGCAAGTTATTCAAGGCTCTTGCAGAAGGAAAATAAATCTTCAAAAAATTTTAAAAACTTTTTAAGAGGGCAATGATGCAACTAAAATGATTTCTGAACCAACTGCTGACAATAAAGAAACAAATATTGCAAATAAAGATGCAGGCTTTACCTTATTTGACAAGGATTTTAAGGAAATTACAGTAACACAATTTGTTTCATTGACAGGCGGCTTAATGGCAGGCACTATATTAAGCACTTTTAGCAATAATCTGCTGATAGTTCCAGGATTATTCGTTCTTTATCCAGGGTTTCTTGCATTAAAGGGCGAGATCCATGGCTCATTATGTGCAAGATTGAGCTCTGCGCTGCATATTGGTGATGTTAAGGTTGCTGTTAATGCTATTAATAATGGCAAAAACAACAACACAGCAAGCACTAGAGAAATCAGCCATAAGGATAAAAAAAAGACAAGGCATATACTGTTTGATAACATAGTTGCAAGTTTGCTATTAGGAATATTTGTAAGCATTATTCTGGGCATAGCTGCTTATGCTGTAGTCTATTTCATATTTAAAATAAACAATCCTGAGATCATCCTACTCTCTGTCTTGGCAGCAACAATCGCTAACATAGTGATGATACCATTTACGATATACAGCACACTCTGGGTCTACAAGCATGGATATGATCCAGACAATATTATGGGCTCTTATATAACAACCGTAGGGGATGTTGTAGGAGTACTTTCATTGATAGTTGGCATAGTATTGCTTATCTAATTAAAATAACTGACATTGTTAGAAACAATTTAACACTTATAATTAATATATATGTATATAATAAAAAAGAGGGAAATAAACTTGGCAAATTTTTTAGAAAGGCACAGGCTTGGATATAAGATAATCAAAGAAAGCCTAAAGATTCTTCTTATCGCTTCAATAGTCAATACTTTAGGTGGTGCAAGCATTGAAGCAATCCAAGAAAGATTATTTACATTGCTTCCATTTCTTATATTACTAACTCCACTAAATGATTTTATCGGCAATCTTGGCACAATTCTGGCAAGCAAATTTACGACTTATCTGTATCTTGGCAAGATAACGGATCAGCACTGGTATCACACTCCTGTAATGAGAGAGTTAATGTTAAAGCTCATGATCATTGCAACATTCTGCGGATTATACCTTAGCATCGGTGCATTTGTAATAGCTGCAATCAAAGGATTTGAGCATGGATTATTATTTAGCATATTTTTTCTGTTAAGGCTTGTGATGGGGACATTGTTTACTGCATTATTATTGCTTTTGATACTAATCTTTGTTACCACGATATTTGGCTGGTATGTATATAAGAGAAACGAAGACCCAGATAACTTCTTAGTGCCATTGACAACATCAATAGCAGATATTGGCACAATGCTGTTGTTTGCAGCGATGATACATTTCTTGTTCTGAGATAGAAAATTACAAATGTAAAATCAGAATTTTATAACAATAATCTTCATCAATATTTGTTCATATCAACATTCCACAATCTTAGCAAAACTCTCAGCATCTAATGAAGCTCCGCCAACTAATGCTCCGTCAATGTCTTTCTGTACCATTAATTCTTTAATATTATCAGGCTTTACGCTGCCGCCATATAGAATTCTGGCTGAATTTGATTTTATCAATGACCTGATAAGTGCATGTACTTCCTGTGCCTGCTCAGGCGTTGCAGTCTTTCCTGTTCCAATCGCCCAGACTGGCTCATAAGCAATGACTATCTTATCAACATTGACATTGCTAATGCTTTCAGAGATCTGTTTTTTAATAACATCTTTCGTCTTATTTTTTTCACGTTCAGCGAGAGTTTCTCCTACACAAACAATCGGAATCAAGCCATGCTTAAGCGCAGCAAAAATCTTTTTGTTAACGCCGGCATTAATCTCTCCACATAATTGTCTGCGCTCAGAATGCCCTATAATAACATATTTACAGCCAATTTCTTTTAACATCTGCGCAGACACTTCTCCTGTAAATGCGCCAGAGTCTTCAAAATGCAAATTTTGGGCGCCTAAGGATATGTTTGTGTTTTTTTCCTTTCCAAGCTCTTTTGCCACATCGCTTAATGCAGTAAATGCAGGACAGACAACGATCTCTCTTTGATTTGCTTTAATATTCTTCACAATAACTTTTAATTTCTTAACTAACCCAACAGCTTCAGAATTAGTCTTATTCATCTTCCAGTTGCCTGCAATTAACGGAATTCTATCTTTCATATTGCCACCTTAAGAAAAGAGATAATTATTTAGTATTTAATGGTTTTTATTTTGCATACATTTTAGTCTGTAATTGGCATAATTTGCTTATTCTCCACTGTACAAGCTTATTCTATCTCTTCACTGCTCTTACAATCCATTTAGCAAGATGCATCATTGATATAACTGCGCCTATTGAAAAGAGCGAGGCAAGCAAGATAGCATGATAGTCTTTTGTGTACAAATAGTAGCTTATAATCATAATATATGAGCCAGCTATAATCGCAACAAGATCTATCTTCCATGCATATGTTGCATTGTAAACAGCCCTTATTCCGTGATTACTGCTATAAAAGAATAGGGAGATATCAAATATGAGCAATACAATACTAATAGCTATTAATCCTACTACCATAACTTATAAAATTCTCATTGTGTTTAAAAAATTTGCGGATATATCTACATCGTATCTATTTTACTGCAAACTCAACATATAAAGGCATATGGTCTGAGAAATGAAAGTTCAAAACGCTATATTTATTTACTTTTATCTGAGGGGAAGTTAACACATAATCAAGCCTTCGTATGGGATGCCATGTAGGCTGAGTTAACCCAAGTGAATATTTGTCTAGATGCATTTTGTCTTTAAGATGGGTTTTTTTTAGCAATTGCCTGATTTCCTGCTCTCCATGAAATGTATTAAAGTCACCCATAAGTATAACAGGCGATTTTATGCTGTTAACAATCTTAATTAGCTCATCTATCTGCTTTTTGCGGGTTTTTCCTCCAAGTGCAAGATGCGCTAACAGCAAAGTGACTCTTTTTGGGCAATAAACTGTTGCCTCTATTACAAGGCGCTTAGTGCCTTCATGAAAAACATGGTATTTTACATTAGAAAATTTATATTTTGTAAGTATTGCATTTGCCTGCTTATTTAGGATTGGCACATAATGAAATAGCCTAAGCCAGCCATGAAAAGGGTATTTAACCATTTCTATAAGGTTATTCATCCCAAGTTTATTTCCAAAGAACACAACCTCATCCTTTTTTGCGCGGAAAGAGCCTGTGTCAACTTCTACTAATGCCACTATATCTGGCTTTAATTTTTTCAAAGCATTGACTATATTTAGGTCTAAGTTTTTTGGAGGGAAAAATATTTTCCAGAATTTGAGATATTGATACCATAAACATTCAATACCTTCGCAGTATTCAATGTTGTAGCAGATTAACTTAATCATCTTTTTGATGAAAATAAATCATTGAGGTTAATAAAGCTTCCTATTATAAAGTAAAGTTTAATAAAGTAAAGTTTATAATTTGTTTAGCTATAACGACATCAAAAACAGTGGCGACTGCCATTCTTTGACGAACACAATTCCACAAAAACTATACTAAGTTGCGACGGGCAATGCAATCAATATAACCATTTACTAACTAAACACGCAATATATTCTTATTTTCACATCTACTTCCCAATTGTAGAGGAGGAGCAACTCTTACATAAGCTTAGTCAGTGTTCGTCGGCAGTCGCCACTGCTTTATAAAATTTGAGCACATTAGCTAAAGAAATACTTATAATGTAAAGTTTATAATTTTAAAATTTGCGCAAAAATATGCGATTATAAAAATGTGCGATTATTATAGCTAAAAGCTGCAGCTATAAGATATCAGATTATCTAGCTGCTGCACCTGCATATGCAGGCACAGCATGTAACTCAGGATCAACTCCGCCATGCCTTAAATTCTTAAGGTTTGTCATAGAATTCCAAAGCATAGTTGCAACTCCTCTTAAGCCGCTGCCTTCTCTAAGCCTGACATATGCGCCAACTGTATCTGGATCTTCTGCAAGTCTAGCTAACTGCTCTACACTTCCAACTGCACCATATATAACAGGCCCATCTAATTTTCCAATTGATACTGGTTTAGGAACCGTTATAACATCATAGCCTTGCTTTGGACCATAGCCAGGAATCCAAATTTTTCCATTGCCAACATTGCCGCATAAATGGAAGCTTCTTTGGTAATTAGTGCCACGAACTGTATTTTCTTGCTGGATAAGATCCAACTTATTTCCAAAAAATGAGTCAAAGTAAACATCTGTTATGCCATACTGCTTAATTAAGGATAATGCTTTTTGAATAGTTTGCTGAGTAGTAATTGGCTTTAGCTCAATACACAGTACAACACGCTTATGAGGATTTTGCTGCTTATAGTCTGCTACTTTTGCAAGAGCTTCTTCTAAGGTTAAGGCTATTTTACTTTCTCTTAATTTCCTGTATTTTTCTGAAGAAACCTGATGCCAGCTTTGATGGGTTAGTATAGGTTCTCCATTCTCTAATTGCACTAAATCCCCTTCAAGAGCAACAACAACTTCTCTGCCATTAGTATGCCTCTCTAATGCAACTGCTTGCTCAATAACTTTCTCTAAATTAATATCTGCAACATTTAAATGACTATGTTTGACTACAAGGAATTCTTCTCTTGGATCAATGATTCCTATTAAATTTCCTGCATCAGGCTGCGGTTCATTTTCTTTTTTAGTTAGTGCTTTTAGAGGATTATCTATAAATTTCCTTGTTAGATAACGTGCTCCATCTACTGCTGATTTATATATACCTTCTGGTATAGCAGCTATAGCCCCTACAAAAAGTAAACCTACGATGGCACAACCCAAATTGTTGCTAATAATTTTGATATCCTCCTCGTGTTCATGTTTGAGAAATTTATTATCACTTTCCAATTGTTTCAAATATTCTTGAAGTTTTATCTCCATCATTTCAAGTTCTCTACGTTCTCTGTCCTTATCTTCATCTGGAGTTGACATAATAGAGGAGTTTGTTATTAAGTATATTGGTAGTGTTAGTGTTTGACTGACAGAAAGTATTTTATAGTAATAGTACTTTCTGCTGTATATGATAAACATAATATGCCTCAAATGTGAAACCAA
>JACPBN010000073.1 GCA_016180275.1 Candidatus Woesearchaeota archaeon | reverse complement strand
ATAGGAGTAGAGGAGAAAAAACTCTTCGCTGATACATGAGAGTGTTCGTCGGCAGTCGCCGCCGCTTTATAAGAGATTATTACACTAGCTAAACAAATATAAAATAATAATATGTAATAATAAGAAAAGAGATTAAGTTATGGCTGATTATCGATAATAATTATCCGTAATAATACTTCCCGGCCTCTTTCTGCTCTCTGTCAAGCACACTTCCTGATTTATTGATCCTAGGGCGGAAGCTCTCTTGGTCTCTTCTTAAAGTGATTTCTAGCATTTTAAGGAATTTATTCATGCCTTCTTCCATAAGATATGGGCCATAGATTTCTCCTGAAATTGCAGGCTTGCCTTCGCATACAAACAATCTTTTTGAGAGATAATCTAAAAACACTAAATCATGGTCAACAACAATAGCAGCAGTGTTGCGCTCTTCCATCACTTCTCTAATTACTTTTGCAATAATCAAGCGCTGCTCAACATCTAAGTAGGCAGATGGCTCGTCTAACAAATAGAGATCTGCTTTTTTTGACAATGCATGGGCAATTGCAACACGCTGCAACTCTCCGCCAGAAAGCTCGCCAAGTTTTTTATCTAACAATGGCTTAATGTTTAATGGGTTAATTATTTGATTAGGATACTTTTCTAATGCTTCGAATAAAATTTCCTGTACAAAAGCATTGGTATTTGGTGTTATATCAATATACTGTGGCTTATAGCTTACAGTTACTTTCTGAGTAACTTCTCCAGAATCTGGGACATCAACACCAGCCAAAATCTTAACGAAAGTTGTTTTGCCAATACCATTCTCACCAAGAACTCCGATTATGCTATTCCTGCTAATCTTGCCAGCATTTGCCTTTAGCTTAAATACATTAAATTGCTTTGTAAGATCATGCCAGCTGGTTAGCTCAAATTCTTCCTTGAATTTTTCCACTGCCCTGACGGTAAATTTTATTTCTTTTTCCCGGAAACGTATGTTTTCTTCCCGCATATACCCAAGTAAATATGTGTTAATTCCTTCTCTTGCAGATTTTATCTGGCTGACTACACCATAGCATGCCTCCTGGCCATACATAATATGCACAAAGTCTGTCATGTAATCAAGGATGACTAGATCGTGCTCAATGACAATGACTGCTGTTTCAGGAGTTGCTAACTCCCTGATGAATTTGCTGACTCTTATCCTTTGTTTTATGTCAAGGAAAGAGGTTGGCTCATCAAACAAATAGAGATTTGCTTTCTTTAATACAGTTGCAGCGATTGCTACTCTTTGCAACTCTCCTCCTGATAATGTGCTGACTTCATTTTCCATGACATGCAGCAAGTCTAACTTTTCGCAAATCTCTGTAAACTTACTTTTATCTCCAGTCTCATCGACTTTCTTTAACAGCTCACCTACTCTGCCATGCACACTTTTTGCAATCAAATCAACTGCCTGTGGCTTGTAGCTTATCTTAATCTCGCCAGCTTTCACTTTTTCAAAGAATTTCTGGGCCTCTGTGCCCTTAAAATACTTGATTAAATCACTGTAATAATCAGTACTAGAAGATGTTTTTGTAATATCATGTTGTTTTTCTTTCGAGTCTTGCTGTTTTTTATACTCAACAATATCTGTTTCATCATGTTTTATTCTGGTATAATTTGCTTTCTGTGTAATTTTGCCAAAATTTGGCTTTAAGACTCCTGCCAGAATCTTAATAGCAGTGCTTTTACCAATGCCGTTTTTTCCA
Source organism: Candidatus Woesearchaeota archaeon (assembly GCA_016180275.1). Classification (GTDB taxonomy): domain Archaea; phylum Nanobdellota; class Nanobdellia; order Woesearchaeales; family UBA10200; genus UBA10200. The sequence goes on along the minus strand of JACPBN010000073.1, from coordinate 24,780 downwards.
ATAATCCCTACAACTTTGCCGAAGACTGGTGTTGGCAGCGAATAAAGTGCAAATCCATTTTCATAATAGCGATGAATAGCTTGCTGATTTAATTCTTCTGGCATATTTATAATGTGGATTGCGTCAAACGGACAGACTTTTACACAAATGCCGCAGCCAATGCATGCAGGCTCTATGACAAAAGCTTTATTGTCTCTTTTCACTATGCATTCAATTTCCATCCTATTAACTGGGCATTTTTTTAAGCAAAGATTGCCGCATTTCTCAGGCTGGCATTTCTCTTTTTCTACTATAGCTATTCTGACCATCAGAACTTCACCTTGGGATTATCCCTATAATAATTAGCCCTATAACTATTTAAACTCTCAGAATTCTGCCAAACTAAAACTATTTTAATGAAATATTCTCACCTTTTATGAATAGATAATTTAATCCCATAATGCAGTTATTTTGTTATTCCTGCTATATAAAGTTTTAGTTTTGCAATAGAAAATGCACGAAAATTGTATAGATACAGTATAAATACATGTGCTTTAATAGTTATTAGCATGACCTACGAAGCAGATGATCCAGGAAGAATTGGCAAGGTTATACCTGAACCTCATCACATGGAATATTATGACAGAATAACATTCAAGAAATAAACTACCCTTCTATTATAACTTCTTTCATTGTATCTTTCTGCCTTAATAACAATACCACATCCACGCCTTCAATGACTTTTCCAAATACAGCATATTGCCCATCCAGGTTAGTGGTTTCAGCTAATGTAATATAAAACTGCGAGCTCGCGCTGTCAGGGTCAGAACTTCTTGCCATCGCAACAGCCCCAAGCTCATGTTTTAAATCTTTATTTATCTCTAACTTAATATTCTTTCCAGATCCTCCTGTGCCATCTCCTTTTGGATCACCGCCCTGTATGACAAACCCCGGAACATAGCGATGGAAAGTTAAGCCGTTGTAAAAACCTGATGATGCCAGATCTATAAAGTTTTTAGCTGTAACCGGTGCTTTATCCTCAAATAATTCAAATTTAATTATGCCTTTTTCTGTCACAATTTTTGCTATTCTGTTTTTCTTTGCCATTATTTTATCTTCTAAAATTTTCTCAACAGATAAGTTATTATTAGCGTCGCGCACCAAATCTTTCTTAGCTAAATTTAAATCAACATTATTGGCAGCTATTGGTAATTTATTATAAGCATCAACAATCTTTCCTGCAGGCCAGGTTAACTCACCTTCTTTCCCGTCGCAAACATGATTTCTGTTGATATCATTACAGCATTTATTATTTTCTTGGTCTATTATTGCAGGCTCTTCACAAGTTAAGTTGGCACAGCTGGCAACTATCACAGATGCAATAATAAGTAGGGTTAACAACACACTCTTTTTGCTAAAACTAACTTTTTTATCATTTAAATATTTTGATGCCATGTTCTAAATGCCTAATCTTAACTTTCTCACCATAATTTGCACTTCTTTTATTAAAATATTGCTATTTCTGGTATATGAATAGTAAGATTTACGAAGCAGCGCGGCATAAAGCCGCACTAGACGAATGTGAGAATAGAAAAGCATTGCGTGTTGTGTTAGTTGATTCGTAGCTTTATTGTCTTGCCCGTCGCAACTTGGCTTCTTTAACTGGATTTGTGCCAACTAAATTGGCGGCAGGTGCCATGCACATACTATTTCTGCTTTATTTTCTGCTCTTGACAAAATAATTAAAATAATTCATTTTAATATGCCCTAAACCAATTATTGAGACAGCTCCGATGCTATCTGCTATTACATCTATGATGTCTGCCGCTCTTCCTGGCACAAAAGACTGGTGGAATTCATCTGAGACAGCATAAAGTATTGCCAATGATATTGCTAAAATATACCTATTCTCTTTTATTCTTCTATTCTTTGCATTATTAAAACACCTATAAAGCAATACAGCCAGTATGAAAAATTCTATACCATGTAAGATTTTGTCGTTAATAAAAATCTTTGCTGTGACATCTGTACCAGGTATTGAAGATAAGTAAAAGATTAAGTACATGTAAATAATCACAGGCAGCCAATAAAATGTTATCTTCCCAATCAATCGCGAGAAAATAATCATCTTAAATCCTCTTATCAAAACCTTCCTGACTTTGCTGCATTACCCTGTAATTCACTCTTTCCTGAGCAATCTGTTTAACCCTAAAATTAGTTTGATAGCTCTCATTAAGCCGGTAACTTTCATTAACCTGACTCTCGTTTGTCAGATCAGAAATTGAAAATCCAGTGAAATCATTACTGTAAGTTTTATAATATGAACTGCTGAAATACCCTAATGCACCAATAGCTATAAAAATCATTAACATTACTGCAATATTATTTAATCTGACAGCATTTGGCTTATTTGCCAACAAATTAAACTTCTGCATAGAGTAATAATTTATTTTCTGCCCGCATTTCTCATTTATTTTAGCCACTCTCTCTGGAGGCAAATGCTTCTGTAAGTCACTTTTAAATTCTTCAAGAACAGAGATTTTTCTATTATACTCATTAACAACCTCCTTTACTTGCAGTTTACTCAAACAAACCCCTCTTTTACCAGATATGTAGGAATTGTAATGGTAAGAAAGAATATGACTATTTAAAATTAACTCTTGTATCTTGCATCTGTATTTAGCGCAGAAAGTTTCTGTATATGTAAGAAAATCAGCAGTATTTTATTATACCTATAGAAAAATATATCTGTAATTATTCGATATTTATAGTGCCATCACTATTTCCAGTTAGAAATAATTAAAAGCAATATTTAAAAATATGCCTATACTTTAATACTAAAATGGAAGCATTGCCTGTTTTTAGCAGTAATCAACAAAAATGTGAACTTATTACTGAAGAATTAGATAAACCTCTAACTAAAGAAGATGTAACTTTCATTGAGTATTTTGAGGCAAAAGTATGCTCAACAATAGAAAAATACCGCCTTTTTTCTAAAGAAGATAAAATATTAGTTGCAGCTTCAGGCGGCAAAGATTCAACAGTTGCATTATACTTATTGTGGAAACTCGGCTATAATATTGAAGCAATTAATATTGATACTGGGTTAGGAGAGTATAGCTGCCAAAACACGATCAATCTTGAGTTATTCTGCAAAAAGCACAACATAAAGCTGCATAAAGCCAGTTTTAGAGATGCATTTGGATTTGGGACCTGCTATATTCAAGAAGTTCTTGCTGAAAAGGGCATTGACTTAAATTCCTGCACCATCTGCGGAGTTATAAGAAGAGCCATTATTAACAAATACATAAGGCAGCTTAATGCAACAAGAACAGTTACAGGCCATAATGCAGATGATGAAAGCGAAGCAGTTTTAATGAATTTCTTCAGAAATAATCTTAATATTGCAGCAAGGCAAGGGCCAACTTCCGGAATAGTCAAGCATAAGTTATTTGTGCCAAGAGTCAAGCCTTTGTATTTTTGCACAGTTGCAGAGATTACTAAATATTCTAAGTTAAAGCAATTCAAGGTTTATTATGACGCATGCCCATGCTCAGCAGATGCTTACAGAAATACACTTAGGCAATTATTAAAATCAATCGAAAGCTCCTCTTTGCCCGGAATAAAAGAAACTATTTTGAGAAATTTTGTTAATGTTGTACTGCCTAATCTGCAAAAATACCATAGTAAGACAGATTTAGGAACAAAAATAAATGAATGCCAAAATTGCGGCGAGCCAACTAAAAATCAAATCTGCCAGGCATGCAATATAATCAGTAAAGTTAAGGTATAGTGCCTTATCTATCTTATTATTATAGTTTTGTTTGTAACTAAATCACTGTTCTATTTGTAACTATACAAAATGAATAATTTATTATATGACTGCCATATTTATTAAGGCATGCACATAGACTTTGTTTTTCCACAAAATAATGAAGAAGAGCTTATAGGTATTGCATCTAATTTTGGCTATTCAGCAGTTTGTTTTTGCTATGAACCTACTAAATTAAATGCCAATAGTATCCAAAAGAAAATTAGTTCAATTAGTTTAAAGCACAACCTAAAAGTCTATTCTGCTGCTTTATCCGACGAGAAAACAATTTCAAAAGCAAAAGGCTTTGATTTTATAATCTTTAAGGCAAACAAGGATTTACGCAGCAACTTAGAGAAATTTCATAGAAAAATTGATTTTGTGTATGGAGCAGAATCTGTTTCCAGCAAAGATTCAATGCATAACAGAAATTCCGGGTTAAATCAGATATTATGCAAGATGCTGGATGAATGTAATATAAAATTAATCCTCTCATTTAAAGACATCATAACTTTAGATAATAAGAAATTTGCACAGTTTATTGGCAGAGTAAAACAGAACATCAAATTAGCAAGAAAATATAAGCTTGGAGTTAAGCTAGGCTCATTTGCGCAGAATATTTATGGCTTAAGAAGCAGGCATGACTTAATTGCGCTGCTTATTGTGCTTGGAATGCATCCGAAAGAAGCGAAAAACGCATTTATACACACACACTTAAAAATTAATATTAATTCTAATTAAATTGCCATTCTTAATCATCTTTCATTAAAAATGCCTTTAAACCACCAAAAACTTTAAATATAGGTAGGTATATTATAATATACTAAATGAGAGAATTAGAAAACTACTTAACCCTTACAAATTTGGAAAATTCAAAGAATCATTTAGTCCCATATATATTTACAAAGAACTACTTTAATATCCTAAAAAAAAACATAATCGGCAAAAGACTGACAGAGACAGAGAGATATTATTACACTCATTTTATTAAAAAAAAATTATTCGGAATGATCGGGCTACTTGGGCTTGATATGCCTATTAATCGCAATGGGCCCATTAATAAAATAAGAATAAATAAAGCAATAAGGACATTAAATAAGTACTCAAGAAAGCACAAGAATATGAAAATCCTTATATCTGGCTCTTTTCTTTACAGTAAGAAATACAATGACATTGATATTTTTATCATCTCAAAATATAATAAAGAAGACTATAGGGAAGGAAAAGTGCATATCAATTATCTGCCGCAAAATATAGAGAAAACATTGTTTTTTCAGTCAATTTATGCAATAAGCATCTCGAATTTTAAATCAAATGCTGCAATTGAAGACGACTTTAACATAAGCGACATTTTACATATATATGAAACAGTAGTTTTGCTTATTATGCAAAAAGACATTTATCTCCAAGAATTAAGGGAATTGGTCATAAATCTTGAATATGCCTCAAATAGGGTAATACTTAACTCAATGCAGCTCAAAATAATAACAGATAAAATTGCAAAGAGTAAAAACCCCATACTAGTAATCAATAAATATTTGATCGCAAAAATCATTAATGCCTTTGATAGGGCAGTTTTAAGAAAAACATTAACTAAATTTATTCAAAAAAACAGCTCCCCTGAAAAAGGGCAAAAAATATATGAAAATTGGGCAATCTACAATCAAACTTACAAGGAGGCAATAGAAGTTGTTGCATGAAGAAGCAAAAAAGAAAATAACAGAAATCTTAGGCAGCGATATAAGTTTTGAAGGCCATTTCAACAACGTGTTTGATGAGCTTAAAGAAAATCGCCAAATACAGATTATCAGCTGGGTCAAAGATTGCAAAGAAGGCAAAGCAATCCCTCTCAGTTCTGATAGGATTAAGGAATTATTAGGATTTATATTGCGCTTTAGAGATACAAATTTTCGCGTGATATTAACTAAAAAGAAGAATGAATATTTTATAGCTTTATTTTTAGACAAGCATAAGTATTATGAAGCTGAAAGAAGAAAACTCGGAATTTAAACCTTTTTGCAAAAGTGGACAGCATCTTTTGCCCTATTTTAATGCTTCAGCCTTAAACTATTCTCCCATAACAATCATTTTTTGTTAAGTTATCTGCTATATTTTCGCAAAGATTCAGGTTGTTTTCCAATTGAGCTTTGCCAAAGTAATAGCCATCAATGCAGACTTGCGGAGTTTCTAAATTATTGCAATAAGACAGGTCATTGCTTCTGACAGCTTTATCCGTGTAATATCCCTGTCTGCACATCCCCCTATATGTCAGCTCTTTTATCTGTTCGCAGACAGTTACATTATTCTGTTCCCTTACTAATGTAAATACCTCATTTGTCAGGCAAGTAAGCTTAGTTTCTTCGTCCGTAAAGTTTTCACATTTAAATTCTTGGTTACTAAATATTGCTTTATAAACTGAAGCTTGATCAATACAGAGAATTTTATGCTCTTCTACCGGTATATTATTGCATACATCAGGGTCCAGAGTACGCATACCTTTCTCAAAATAGAATAATGTTTCACAAACAGTTATGTTAAATGCAGTTTTGCACAATGCAATATTATCTCCGTCCAGAGCTTTTTGCAGCAGCATAGCGTCTTTGCACTCTTCTCTAAGCTCTTTGTCTTTAACTTTATCGCAGTATTCCGGATGAATGCCGTTAACTGCATAATCCATGAACGCATTATCAAAACAGATATTTTGCGCTTCCTGCTTGACATTTAAGCAATTTCTTATCATTCCAGAAGGATGCTGGTCAAGGGGGAGTTCTTTCGGCTTTTGTGCTAAAAAGAACACAGCAGCAGATATGCCAACTATCAGCAATACAATAATTATGCCAATATAAAATTTTTTCATATTTCCCTCTTTTTTAAATAATAATGTATTAGGCTCTAGACGATAAAAGCCAGAGCAGTTGCTTAGTCTCAAGTCGGAAATTTATACACTGCGTATACAAATTTCCGCCTTTCGACCGTCGCCGGCAAACACTTGCAAGATTCTGCAATTGAATTTGCCTCTCTTGCAATCTCCGGCAAATTCTGGCAGGTTATGTTTATTGTGTTTGCAAAATTGCCGACGTCAGCAACTGCTCTGGCTTTTTTAAAGTTAGCCTAATACATACTTATTGCTTATACTATGTAAAAATAGAAGCTTTTAAATACTATTTTTATTTATTAACAATTCAGAGAGGAAAAAAGAGGATGGATACGCGTAACAAGTGTCTTACAGCTAGTTATCTGATTTTTCTAGTAGTTATGCTGCCTATATTGGAAAGCGCCATAGTATTTGCTGAAGAGCCAGGGCAAACTCCTAAAACAGCAAAAGTTACAGATATTGAAATTTATCCGCCAAATACTAATTTATTAACAAGTGATGTTGTGCCAGAAACTCTGTCTGAGGATGATATTAAATTAGTTCCTGGCAAGTCTAAAGATGTTTTAAATGATTGTAAAGGATTGTTTAAAAAAGATGAGTCCGGATGCTGCATAAATCCTTCTGATGCTGCTCAAAACAACTGTGACCTGACAACTACACAAACCAGTGAGCAGGGGGTTTCTGAAGAAGGCACATATTTAGCTAAAATAAAATATGAGTATGATATTACAAAAAAAGATTTAACAGGTAAAGACCATATAGAAACAAGCGCATTATTGCCTGCGCATTCAGTAAACTGGGATGCTAATAAAGATCAGTGCATCAAGAAAATGGGCGATAATGAGCCAGAAATTAATTGGTATGAGCAAGCAACAGCCGGCAATAAATGCTGCGGTGATGACGTTGTAAAGAAAAATGGACAAAATGACTGTGGAGTTTTGCCTAAACCAGATACAGTCTGCCTAAATCATGAGGACAATCCCCTCCCTAATTCTAAAGAAGGAAGCTGGAAATGGTATAATGCAGATGATGAGCTTAACAGCATAGTTTATAGCTCTTGCGGAGATTTTGAAGTTTTGGCCAAGCAAGAAACAGATGCTCAGAAATGGATTACATGCGGGGAAGCAAGCACCAGCTCTGGTTATAATGAGGAGGAGTTTAGGTATAGTGTTTATAGGCAAATTACAGATACAGCTACGGGAACTAAGGTACCAGTAAAAAATACAATACTTCTTTATCTGCCAGTACAAGAAGATGGGTTTGGAAACTTGGAGTTTCTTTTATTACAAAAATTTTTGAGTGATCATGGCTATAATATATTATTATTTGATAGATTAACTTCTCCTAGTCCTAATAAATTAAATGAGATAGATCTATCATTTTATTCTCAGCTATGGGTCCTTAATGCAGAAAGATTAGATCACACCCTTCCAAAAGAGGAGATAGATGCTATAGCAGGCTATAGAAATCTAGGTGGTTCAATATTATTGGCATCAGGCGGCTATTACGTTGTATCTTATCTGTCCTCCTCACCTCCTAGCTATAACCAAAGAGGTTCTAGCCCAGGATCTCCAACAGCAGCTTCAAGAAATATACATTCAAGTGCAATTTTTACATCTGGTCTAGAGGGTGCTGAATCAGGACTAATAATAGGCGCTGCAATAGGCAGTATAATCCCTGTAGCAGGCACTTTAGTAGGTGCAGTTATTGGAGCTGTTGTTGGATATGTTGTTTATGCCTTGCTCGCAGCTGCAGATGTATGGGGGAAAAAATTTATAAACTTCGTCAATAAAGTATTCGGCGGGCAAAAAAAGCAAAGGCCAAAACAACTTCTCTATTACATCCCATTCCATTATATCAGCATAGTCAACCAGATCTCTAAAGCCCTTAACTTAGGAGTGGAATTTAACAAGGAGAATGTTATGTTAGGAAATAATGAGAAAACAGCCCCCAGCTCATTTGGCGATGTAATAGATCATCCTATATGGACTAATGGGAATGCAATATATATGAATTCACAAGCGGCAAGTTTAAAGAAATTAGATGAAGATGATTTTAAAGTTCAAATCATTGGCCAGCAAGATATTAAAGAAGGCACCGCAGTAAATTTCCTCGCTGTAAGAGAAGATGAGTTTGGAAAAGTATTGTTTGATACTGACCTGGTAAAATATATGTTTGCAATTGGAAATGAAGATACTGTAGGCGACACAGATACTTTTATACTTAATGCTGCAAATTGGCTCGAAGACAGAAGTCGCGGCCCATTCAGCATAAATTCCAGTTATCCTTTAATTACTCTCAATGCTCCCGACAAAAAGTTTACGGCACCTACTACAGGAGAATATGTTCTAGAAAGCAATAATCCAAATGTTGAGATTAAGTTTAAAACACCAACAGAAGAAAAATCTAGTGTTACATCAGCAGATGGCCCAGTTGATATAATTGCAAAATTAAAGCCTATAGCTGCCGGCTCTGAATTTAATGGCGAAAAATTTACTACTCCAATAATAGATATTCAGCCAGTAGATACTGAGGATCCTGAGACTGCACCAATACACCAAGTTTTATGCAGAGGTAATAATGGACAAGGTTCAATTGTTGAATGCTGCGGCGCAAGAAACAGCCCTTGCTTTACAACTGCAGATAATTCTAAACTTAATCAAAAGCGTTTTGGAGAATCTGTCAGTTTATATATTAAAAATCCTGAATTTAATTTATATGATCCAAATAATAAAGCAAATGTTTTCTATTGGCATAATTCATCTCTGCCTGTAAAGGAGATTTATGAGAAATTAAAAGGTAAAAGAAAAGTAAGCTCTAAAATAACGGTTGAAACTCTGCCTACAGGCGGCAGCGGAGAATATGTTGCTAATAATGTCATACTTATGAATTATTCAGGCGGCAAGGTTAATGACTATCCCGGAATTTATATTTACTCAGATTTGTTTAGTGTGCCAGGCAATATTAATTCACTGACAGATTTTTCATTCTATTACAAAACTGTAATGCCAAAGAAATTCTCCAGCAGAGTAAAAGCCCAGATATTTTGGTATGCAAATGCAGATAATGCAGCAGTTGATATAACTCATCCTCCTGCTATACCTCTAACTAATTTAGTTGAGATAACTGATAATGTTAATTGGACAAAGTATGTTGGCAAAATAACTAAAACAGCAGGATATGCCAGAATAGTCCTGTTTGTAGAAGAATATAATACAGGCGGCACAGGCACAGCTTTCTTTGACAAATTTGCTTTAGGTGAGCCTTATTATTGTGTGCCAGGGCCAAATGATGATACTCTCTGGCAAAATGACTTAGATTCAACCAATAGACAAGCATGTGAAAATGCAGGGGATAAAGAATTTGGTTACGGGTTTAAATGGACAGGCAAAAAATGCTGCGGAGATAAAGCAAATGAATTTTATAATGACCTGGTTGGAAAAGAAGCAGGATGCTGGAATAACATAAAAGTTGCAAATGGAAGCTTAGTTGCAAATGATGCAAGAGTGTTAAATTATAACGGCAAATTTTATTCTTGTAATGTTAAGGAAGGAGATGAGCTGTTTGACATTCTAAATACGAATAATCCAACCGGAACTGAAAAATTAATTCAAGAAACAGTTACTCCTCCTGCTCCGCCTGATAATGTCGGAAATTGCAAAACATTCAATTCAGTGAACAATTTAGGCTCAGCACAAGGCTATTATTGCTCGCCAAATGGCGCTAATGGGCAAAGTGCCTGGAAAAATGATGCAGTTAAAGATATGGATGTGCCAGAATCTGTTAGAATACCTTATAACAGAACAAAACTTTCTAGCGCAGCACAAGGAATGTTTGCATTAGTGAGAAATGAATGTTGTCCTCCAGCTAGCTGCTGGAATGGCACAGATTGCATGCATGACCAGACAGCAATGCCTTGGGAAGGGCCTACATCTAACTACAGATGTGTTGAGGATGAAACTGGCAGTGTAGATTGGAGAGTGCCTGTCAAAAAACTGGCATGGGATGGGGTGCAGGAAGGTTACTGCCCAACAGATTCAGGTTGTCTTGTTCCAGATCAAAACACAGTTCCTAGCCCCAGAAGATTGAAATGCATTAAGTCAGGAGAATATACAGAGAATCATTATTGTGATGGCGGCAAATGGAGCACCAGAACAAGATTAGTTGCCCAGGCATTGCTTAACTATACATTAGATAATTCTCCAGATGAATTTACATTATACTGTGATGAGTTTGAAAATGTTATTTCTGATGCTGATAGCAATCCAGAGTTTATAGGCGATGCAACAGTCAGGGATTTTTTTCTGAATGCAGGCGCAGACCATGCATGCACCTTAAAAACTAAAGACAAGATTTTATTTGGCACAGCAGCAGATGTGCAGATAGATACTTTGCTTTTTACTCTTAACCCCCTAATTCCATCTACTATAGCTGGCAGATACAGGTTCATTTCTTTATTTAGCTCTTCACCTGATTTATGCAAAGATGCAATACTTAATGATGGCAAATTTACCAACTGCGGAACCAGCAATCTATGGATAAACAATAAAACAATGCTAGTAATCTACAGTAAGGATGATATCTCTAATTTCAGACAAACGCCAATTGGCTTAAAGATATTAGAATTCTTAATAAATCCATTGCAGGCGACTATAAACTTTATCAGAAATATCATAAAGCCAAAAGTATTGGCAGCAAACATTAACCTGGATATTGTTAAGGAGCCGAAAGATTTTACAAGGTTCTATTTTGCAAAACGCAGAGCAGATAACAAAGATTTGATAGTTCGCGGTGTGATAGAGTCACAGGCTAATAAAGACACGCTTGTTCTTGAGTATGAAGGATTTAAAACAGATCTTTGTCAGAGAGCTGTTGAAGCATATGATGACAAAAAAATAAATAAAATCACAGTCAATGATCCTCTTGCCATTACAGATGACATACAATGCTATCCTGTTGTAAATGATACCAATTTAATTTACAGGGTAATTATGCAAAAGGATTCTGCCGAGGGAATAAAAAAAGAGTTTTGGCAGGATTTAACATCAAAACTAAGGTTGGAAAATTATGCGCCAGTTACAGATACCGGGACAGATCCAATTGCAGAAATATTATTGCCTGCAGGCACATATAAAGTTTCGGAGTTAGAACAGCCAGGAGCAAACTCTGGCTTAAGGCTAACAGCCGAAGATAATGATGAGGTTGTATCATATTATTGGAATCCTAATACATTAACCGGGTATGCAGGCAAATTTGGAAACGCAGACGATATTAGATTTAATAAAACATTCTCATTAAGCACTTTGTATGGCGAAGCCAGAAAAGTTTCTGGCGCATATAATGTAAGCTTAATTGTTATCGGCAAAGACGGAAGATTCAGCTTTAATTCTACACAAATATTATTCGAATCTATATTGGGCGATGGTGTAAGGCCAGGGTGCATGAAAAGATTAGGAGATGCCAATGATGACGGAATAGTTAACTTAGTTGATTATCCGTTGTTAAGGGAGATTGCGCATAACTGCATTGCAAGCTATAATCCTGTTATAGTTTCAGGCGCTCAAATAGGCGGCACATCATATGATAACATGGATCAAACATGCGTATGTGCAGATCTTGACCAAAACAATAAACTAGAGTTTGGAGATAAAAGAAAACCATATACCGTTGATGCAGCAAGCGATTCCAGTAAACAAGATGATACTGAATTTGTTGAGGTCTGCGGCAAGCAAGAATGCGATGCAGATAATGATGGATATATTGATTTGGAAAATATTGACAATTGTGTTGGCATATATAATCCAAAACAAGAGGATAGTGATAGAGAAAGAGACGTTCTTCCAGGAGCAGATACTATAGTTTTATCTAGTGTTAGCTTCCCCACTGAGATAAGATTATTAAAAATAGAAAGAAGCATCGGAGATGCATGCGACAAATGCACAGATCCTGACAAGGATGGCTATGGAAACCACGGCTTTGATATTTCAGGATGTGAATTAAGCCAAACTGCTTATGACAACTGCCATGAAGATAATAATCCTGATCAAAAGGATTTTGACAAAGACGGAATTGGAGATTTGTGTGATAATGATAAAGACGGAGATGGCATTGAAAATATAAAAGATGCAACCTTGGTGTACGGAGATTGCTCCTTGGAAAACAGCGGCAATTGTAATGTACTTGAAGAATTTAATCCGGAATCAGGATGCTGCGAGGCAAGAAACCTGTTTAAGCAAGCAAATGCAGAAATCAAGAATTCATGCTTGCCGACAGAGATTGCAGTATTATGCTTATCCTCTGAAAGCAATGCACACGGAGCAACTGTACTTTCAACTCCAGCTAATACATGTCCTGCTGGCTATAAGCCAATATGTTATCCTAAAGCGCCAGGTACCGGGTTAACAAGCAATGTATGCGGCATACAAAATTCAATAGTTGCGTTTAAATTATCAGCTATTACAAATGCGCATGCAGCAAATGAACTATATACAGGTTCAGGTTATGATACAAAGATCTGTGTGCGGTCAGAATATGGGCAGATGACGTGCACATATGCAGAACGATGTTTAACCAATGAGTTCTGCTTGGTTACATTATCTCCTGACAATAATAATTTACATTTAGCAGCTTGTGATTCTTCTGAAGATTCCAAAGCATATTCTCAAAAAGTATGCTGTAGTTTAGGCAATCAAATGAGGAAAACATGCTTGACAAGAGCAGATCAAAGTGCGCCTTGCACACGTGTTTGTGGAGATGGCATACGGCAAGAACCTAATGAGGAAGGAATTAATGAGATATGTGATGGAAAAGATTTAGGCGGTAAAACACTATGCAGCCAGTTAGACACAAGTTATGTTTCAGGCCAATTAAAATGCACTTCTTCTTGCGGATATGATACTTCAGGATGTGTAACGCAAGAGCAGCTTGAGAGACTTCAGGAATTGCCAACATCGCCTAAGTGCGGAAATAATAAAGCTGAAAGGGAATATAATGAGGAATGCGATGGCAGGAACTTACTAAAAGAAAGATGTACGGAGTTATTAAATAGCAAAGGAAGATCTGTTTATACAGGTGGCAAATTAAAATGTCAAGGCAAAGAGGATCCTAATCCATGCAAATATGATGTTTCAGGCTGTTATGGGAATTGCGGCAATGGCAGAATAGATGATACTGAGCAATGTGATCCTAGTCTGGATACTAACTTTGATTATACATGTTATCAAAAAACAGTGCCTCCTAAAAGAAGCTGGGGATTTATAAGAAGATGTTCAGCTGTATGTGAATATGATATGTCAGGATGTAAACCAATAATTGGAGAAAAAGACACTAACAGAAAATGTGTTGTAAATGGCAAATTAGAATGGTGGAATGGTGAAGAATGCGATGGAATATTACTGGGAAATACTGGCTGCCAAGAACAAGGATATGGCGCAGGTAGTTTAGGTTGTAATGGCAATTGCCAGTATGACTTTAGTAGATGTGGCGCTCCACTAGGAAATACATGCGGAAATGGAATTGTGGAGCCACATGAGTATTGTGATAAAGGCACAGGCTCTGGCCCAGTATTTAGAAACTCAATACTTGGAGTGCCAGAAACATGCGTGCAGTATGATTATGGCACAGGTAGTTTAAGGTGCAATGATGACTGCACTATAAACCTTGATGGATGTGATGACTCTAGCTTATTATGCGGCAATGCAGTAATAAATCCAGCAGAAGATTGTGATCCAAACGCAAATCCTAAGTTTAGACCAGGAGCATTATGCAGTACACTTGGATTAGGATTTACAAGCACAGATCCTGCCAAGTTAGGCTGTACTGACAGGTGTGAGTTTGACCCAACTAGGTGCACATAGACATAATAAAAATATAATTTATGGTAAAACAATAAGATAAAATATTTATTGAAATAGAAAGGTATTTATATTTACAAAATTTAGGAGAGTGGTAAAAATGAAAATAACAATTAATGTAATGAAAAGGCATCTGTATATTTTAATTTTATTAGTTGCAGTATTTTTGCTTTTAACATTTGCAATTGCTTACAATAGTGCAGGTACAGGCGGAACTCCTGCCGTTATGGGGCATAGTGCAGATGAATTAGATTGGTCAAAACCAATAACAATGCAGGATAAATTAGTTGTCAATAAAGAACTAGAAGTAGCAGGGAACGTAAAATTTAATCTGGATCTAAATGTTGAAGGAGATATTAAATCAAAAAACGTAGGCAGAAAATCTTATTATGCTCCAAAATCCAGCCGCGGTACAACAATAAAGATCCCAGAATTAGAGATTATAGATTTATGTGGCGATGATGATGGTTGTGAAGTGAGAATGATTATGTATGATTGGGATGGCAATCTTAGGTCAGCTTCTAGAACTTTTAATTTCTTTTATAATAAGGATAACAAGAAATGGCGTACAGAGCTCAATGATATAGAAGGCACAAATGGAGCAGACGGGACACAGCATATTGCGGGTCCTATATGGTCTTGTTATTTTACAGATGGAAAATTCGATAACTGGGTAGATCAAGGTGACACAGATCTTGATTTTGGGCTATTATCATGGAATCAGGCTGATGCAGAATGCAGGCTCTTTGTGATAGATTAATTTGTGCAACACTTACTAAACAGTTGCTTCCTTAATTAAAATAACTATTGAAAAAACAATGAGTACCTATTAGAAATGTTTCTAAACAAAAAATCCCAGCCAACAGTATTCATCTTGATGGCAGTAGCTGCTTTAGCCATGTTTGAATTAATATACGCAACCATAAGCGAAATTTTGAACTCAGGCATTACAGCTGCGTGTTACGAAGCTGTAACAAATTTGAAAAAATAAATACAGCTGAGTATATCTCAAAACTATGTTTTTTGATTTATATTCTTCACTATATAAATCTTTAAATAGTATAATTGTAATTAGTATAATTATGGTTATACAGTTTATAAATCGGAAAATAGAATCGGAAGAAATACATGATGCATTAGCCAGCAATAAATTTGAATTCATAATCATATATGGCAGAAGGCGCATAGGCAAGACAGAGCTAATTCTTCATGCAACAGAGCATAAGAAAAGAATATATTATCTGGCTACGGGAGAGAATAATTTAGAGCGTTTTTATAATAAATGCTTAACTGCGGATAAAGATATCGCTAATCTAAAACAAGACTGGGAAGTACTCTTCGATTATCTCAAAGACAATGCTGATATCATAATAATAGATGAATTTCAAAACATGATCCATGAAGATAAGAATATTTTAAACCTCTTTCAGGCGATTATTGACTCAATAGCCAAAAACTCAAAGCTTAAAGTGTTTTTGTTAGGGTCATCTGTATCCATAATTACTTCTAAAGTATTGAGTTACCAGAGCCCATTATACGGCAGGAGAACAGGCTCTTTTAATTTAAGGGCTGTTCAATTTAAGAGCTTGACAGAATTTTATCCTAAAGCTAGCATAGAACAGCTTACTGAAATATATGGGTTTGCAGATGGAGTGCCCTTTTATCTTATTAAAATCAATATTCCTTTTTGGTCCTGGCTTAGAGAAGAATTAAAAAAAGAAAGAAGTTTTATTAAAGATGAAGTTGATTTCTTATTAAGATATGAATTTGAAGATCCAAGCATGTATAAGCTAATTATTGAAGCTATAGCAGTTGGCAAAACTAAGCTAAACGAAATAAAAAATTATATTAAGGTCAAGCGCACTGATATTTCTCCTTATTTAAAAAATCTCATTGAAATAGGCCTTGTCAAGAGATTAGTTCCTATTACTGAAAATGCTAAATCCAGGTTTGGCAGATATTATATAACTGACAATTTTATTAAGTTTTGGTTTAGATATGTATATCCTAATCTAAGTTCAATAGCAGAAGGGATATTCGATGTGGAAACAATAAAATGCGATTATAATAATTATCTTGGCAATGTTTTTGAAGAGGTATCTAAGCAATATCTTATTGATAAGAAAGTTTTTTCTTTCACTAAAATAGGCAATTGGTGGCATCAAGACAAAGAAATTGATTTAGTGGCAATAAACGAGCAGACAAAAGAGATACTATTTGTAGAATGCAAATGGCAGGCAAATATTAATGCAGAAAAATTGCTAGCAGAATTAAAGGAAAAATCGAAATTTGTGCAATGGCATAATGACAAAAGAAAAGAGAGCTTTTGCATAATAGCAAAGAACTTCAAGAAAAAGCTTGATCACAAAGAGTGTTTGTGCTTTGATTTAAATGATATGGAAAAAATATTTAGGAATGCTAAATAAAAAATCCCAGCTGACAGTATCCATGCAGATGGGAATCATCGCTTTAGCCATGTTCGGTTTTGTATATTTCAATCGAATGACCTCTCTTGATATTCGTATATGCATAGTAAGATTTACGAAGCAGCTGCCGCCGTTGGCACTCTCTCGTTTGCGGCATAAAGCCGCACTAGACGAATGTGAGAATAGAAAAGCATTGCGTGTTGTGTTAGTTGATTCGTAGCTTTATTGTCTTGCCCGTCGCAACTTGGCATGTTTTCTGGAGCTGTGCCAACTAAATTGGCGGCAGCTGCTATGCATATACTGATATTCTCAATTCATTTCTAATTAACCTACTCCAGAAATAGATAAGTTTATATATTAGAAGAGATAGATACTCTATTTAATCTATGTGATGTTCAAACCATACATGTGTTTCAAATGAAAGAATCAACAATGCTCAAGACACTCTCAAAAATAGAAGGACTGCAAACATTAGAAACTGCAGCCAAGGCTCTAAACATTAAACCGCAGTCTGCCTTAAACCTATTAAGCAAGTTAAAGAAAGAAGGTTATGTTACTGTAACAGGCGGCGGAAAAAAGATACGCTTGTATAAAATCACTATGCGCAAGCAGCTGCCTAGGCAGCAGGGCATGTTTGACATATTAAACAAGTACAATCCTAACTTTAAGCTCAATCCTTGGTATGACCATCAGGTTCATGGCATCTACACAGTTGAGGATGCGTTGATAGATGCGATCCAGACAGGAAGCTTTAGGGCAATATTAGCCAGCTTAAGGTTGTTTCAGCACATAAAAAACTGGCCAAAGCTCTACAAACTAGCAAAAGAAAAAGATTGCTGGCAGAAGGTAGGCGCATTGTATGATGTAGCTAAGATTTATTTTAGGGTAAGGAGGATGTCAAAAAAATATATAAATATGGTTAATGCTATTAAGCAAAAGCAGTATCTAATTAAAGACTATCTTACTAAAGAAGAAGTATTTAAGCAAATCTCACATAAATGGAAAGCAGAAATTCCTTTTAGAAAAGGTGATTTGGATAAGGTGATTGTAGAATGATAACACATGAAGATCAACTAAGCTTATTTAAGATAATAAGCAATAAGCTGAAAAAAGACATCAGCTGCTATGCTTTTGGCGGCACTGCAATGATGTTTTATGGATATAAAGACGAGACTAAAGATATCGATATTCTGTTTGAGAACAAAGAAGAAAGAAATGCTTTCATAGAAATTATTGAAGCGCTTGGCTTTGAGGAAACAAGCCCAATCAAGATTTATATCCCAGAAAAATTAAGAGACAAGAATAGGCCATTGATGTATAAACGTGAAGATTATAGGATTGATATCTTTGTAGAACAGATTTTTCAAACAAGGCTTTCTCCGAAAATGAAAGAAGATCTATTTGCAGTGCATGACTTCAAAGATAAGCATCTATTAAGAATTAATGTCTTAAGGAAAGAGCACCTTGTCTTGTTAAAAGCCGTTACTGAAAGACAAAACGATTTTGATGATATTAGGAATATTATTGAAAGAGACAAAAATTTTGACTGGCAGTATTTTATAGATGAAGTGTTATGGCAGTCCAAGAACGGCAATTCCTGGGCATTGTATGATGTTGAAAAGATGATGCTTGAATTAAAAAAATATATTATCATAGAGCAGAAGTATTTCAAGCAGCTTTACAGCATGCAAGACAAAGATATAAATAAAAGCAAGTAAATACATGTACTTCTTAATGTACATAAAATGCAGAATATGTATGTTGTAAGGTACATAAATATTAACTAAAATGCTCAAATCATCCAAAAAATCCCAGCTAACAGTATTCATCTTGATGGCAGTAGCTGCATTAGCCATATTTGGATTGGTTTATTTCAGTCGTGGTCAGGCAACTCAGACAAAAATACAGGCAGAGGAAGAAAAGCTTATCACTAATAAGATGGCTGCCTCTCAAGTTGAATTTTTTGTGCAGCAATGCCTGGAAAAATCATTCCAGGAAGGGATTGAGTTAATAACAAAACAAGGCGGCTATATCATGCAGGAACAGAGAGGAAGCATGATACCTTTTGCAATCCCTTATATCAATTACACGGCTGATAATAAAACATATCTTGTTGCATATAGATCAACCCGCGACCAGAAAGATTTGTTGCCAAAATATCCCTGCCTGCATAAAGATGATTCTCCAGAGCCAAGGTTTTGCGGATATATAAATGATGAAACTCAATATATATCATTAAGCAACCATACTTATGGGTTAACAAAAAATATAGTAACAGATGGCGCAGGCTCATATCTGACAATTCAAAAACAGCTCGAACGTTATGTGGAAAACCAGACTCTTGAATGTATTAATTTTTCAAGCTTTTCAGGTTTTAATGCCACATTTGAAAATGCAACAGCTACAGTAACAATACAAGATGAGCAGGCATCAGTAACATTATTTATTCCAATAATAGTCTTAATACAGGATGTTTCACCGGTAATCCAAAAATTTAAATTCTCTTCAGTCCAGAGGATAAGGCTGAAGAAAGTGCATAATGCAGCCCAAGAGTTATTAAGTTTTGATAATCGCGACATAGATTTCAGATTAAAGGAAGACGGGGTTCTAGGCAGGTTTAAAAGCAATGTATTTAGGGTTAAAGATCTTAACTTGGAAATTGAGAAAATCAGCAATGCCAAAAAAAGTGATGATATCTTTATATTTACAGATACTAAATCAACATTAGCAGGCAAGCCTCTTAAATATATAATTGCAAGAGAAAATAGAATGCCTGCCTTAAACTTAATTCTGCCAAATTCAAGAAATCCCAATTACGATGTTTTAATCAGCCCAGGACAAAAATTAGAGTTTAAGCCATTGGCATTTGACCCAGATGAAGATGCCATAAGTTACAGCTATGACGGATTTAGTGATGATGATAAATATCTCGAACAAAGCAAGAAAATAGCAGAAGCTTTAGCTGAATCTATGAAAGATCAAGAAAGCGATTGTAAAAATAGATGTTCTAGTTATGAAGTAACTTCAAATGATGAAGGCGAGTATATCATAACAGTCAAAGCAAGTGATGGAGAGTTCACAGACTTTCAAAATATAAGAGTTAAAGTAATTTCCAGTATTTTAGCAGTGCCAAATGTTTATAACTTTTATACAGAAAAATTAATTGGTTCCCAAAAGAGCTGGCAATCAGCTGAAGATCCTGTGTTTTTTGATGCAACTGGCTCTGTGCTTCCAGAGGCAGATGCAGAATATAATTATATCTGGGTAGATAGCTATAAAGACCAGAAAAAAATAGATGCAGGTTTGCCGGAAGATCAGCAAACTACAGATAAGCAGATTACAACAGATGCAACTCTCAAGGAAAAATGCCTTGTGAAGTTTGGAAATGTAATTAAACCATGCGATGATCCAAGTTTGATCTTAGATATAAAAAAGCCTATTGCCTTAAATCCGACACAGGCGATTGGACATGAGGAGGAAGCGCAGTTTTCATTTGATGCAGTTAAAGTTGAAGATTATTACACACATAACATAACTCTTGGCATTAAATTAATCTCAGGAGAGCAAAGCCAAGACAGCATTGAAACAACAGACATAAAAGTCAAAGAATGCCTGCCGTATAAAGTTACAACAGGCTCAACTTCAGATTATCCTAATTTTAAACAAACTTATCCATTTATGTATGCGAGAAAAAAAACAGATAAAGATTATTGGACAGCAGATATTTATACTCTTTCAACAGCATCTGAGAATGATTTTATGGGCGCTCATACAGCTGCTCAAAGCCGCGATAAGGTAGGATGCTGCACAAAAGATGGAGAGCGAAAGCTGCAAACAGAGCTATGCTTTGAATATACAGCTACGTTTTATAAGACCGACTTAGAAAAGTTTAATTTTGATGCAGTTGAGATATTAAAAACACAATTAATTGAAGATTCAACTGCAGGAAATGGAGCTTTGACAGTTATTACTAAAAAATTACCTGATAAGGAGCCCTCCTGCACGGAAACCCAATGCGAAGTTTCATTTAAGCAGTATTGCGGGCAAAGAGGCAATGCATGTTCTGGCAGAATAGAGTGGGAGATTGTTAATCCGTAACTTTTTAGCTGCCTTAATTAATTATTACAACTTTAAAGCAGTTGCAGCAGCCTGCGAGCGTTGGCTTAGTTATGATGATTGGTTGTGTCTCCTCTACGTTGAGCAATTAAATGTGATACTAGAAGAGCTTAATTATTATGTAAATATAATTGTTAAATTTAATGGCATTGCCCGACCATACCTTACTATATTGCTTTGATATACGCTCGCAATAAATTGGCTGCTACAACTGCTTTTTAGGCAACTCATGATTTCGTACTCATAAATTACCTTTTTGCTAAGAAACCTTTATATATGAAGAATAGTTTAATCAGCTCTATAATAGAATGAAAAAAGAGGGTTTGTTCATGTTGAAAAAAGCCGTATTGTTAGCAGTATCCTTAGTCTTATTTACAGTATTTAATGCAATTTTAATAATCGCTCCTTCTAATGATCCGGCCTGCTGCACTAATCCAGAAGTTCCATCTTTTTGCCTGGATGAGGCATTTCCAGGAACCCCAAATCTGTATGCAGATATCAATGATTGCTGTTTTGGAGATCAAGATTGTGCAGATCAGTATTTAAAGCTAGGCACATCATGCAATACTCTGTCAGAATGTACAACAGGGATAGTTGTTGGATGCTGTATAGATGAATGTAAATCAGGAACACAAGCACAATGTAAAAATAAGGCTATAGATAATTTTAAAGCAGTCAGCTGCGATAATATAGCATCATGCAGCACAGGATGCTGCCTTTGCACAGACGCGCAAGCCCCAGATGGCACGCCAGGCGAGCAAAAATTAGCTTTTAATCTTATCACAGAGCCAGAATGCAAAAGCGATTGTCAAGACAGAGGTTATGCTTCTTATTTATTTAATCCACAACAGGATGATTGCAGAATAGGCGTTAAATTACAGGGAGTGAAAGTCAGTGGTTTAGTTACAGATATATCAGGCAAACCTCTGGAAAAAGCTACTGTTATTATTCAAGGCATTGGCCAATTAGAAACACTTTCAGGAGGAGAATATGAGATAGAAGATGTTCCTCCAGGCAAATATGTTATAAAAGTAATTAAATCACAGTATCTGACAAATGTGACTACATTTACCATAGCTGCAGGAGAAACAGAAAAAATAATTAATTTTAATCTTATGCAAGCAGCTTTTGGAACAATCTCTGGCAAAGTAACAGATGACAGCCCATCATTGAAAGAAATACCCAATGCAGTGATAAAAGTAACTGGACTAGACACAGATAATGATTATTTAAGTGACCAACAAGGCAACTATGCTTTGCTGTTTCATTTATTAGCACAGGAAAAGGATTATAATATAGAAGCGTCTGCTCCGGGATATTTCTCAAAAACAGAAACAGCTACACTCTCTGCCGGCAATAATAATGTAGCTTTAGATTTTCACTTAACGAAAAAACAAAAAGGCAGATTAAAAGTTTTAGTGTTAAACAGCATTGATCAAATAACACCAATACAAGGCGCTCGTGTTACACTGGGAACAGGATTGCAAAGATTTACTGATCTTATAGGGGAAGTTATTTTTGGAGGACTTGACAGGCCAAGCGATAATATTTACGAGGGAAACTATTCTGTAACAATCTTTAAGCCATTGTTTCTGACAAACGCCACATTATTTGAAGTAAAGCCATATATAGAAAATGTGCTGGCTGTTTATCTTGAGCAGGATAATGATATGTGTTATCTGGCAGCAGATTCTGGCAGGGGGATTTTTGAAGAATATATCAGAACTGAATCATGCTCACAATTAAATAAACCGTATTACTGCAGGAAAGGCGATCTAAGAGGAAAAATAAATGATTTGGAGTACAACAACTGCCAAGGCAAAGATGGAACAGCAAGAACTGCAGATGATTGTTGCCCGGCTAACCAAGAATGCCAAGATAATGGCTTTTGTTTGCCAAAAGATGTTCAATGCACAAGCACTTGCACTTTTAAAAATGATTTAACTTGCAGAGCTGTCTGCAACGGCACAGCCGGATGTTTATTTTATAATCAGCAAGTCAAGCTTGACTGCGACGGCAAATCTGCAATTAATACAATATTATCAGGCTCCAAGTATGATTTAGCTGCAGACCAAAGTATAGTTTGCTGTGCAGGCGTACCAAGATCATCAAAAAAAGAAGATTGCCTTACTAAAGAAGATGACGATGAAGATGGCAAGATAAACTGCGCAGATCCTGATTGCTATCAAAAACCATGCCATCCTACAGATAAAAGCAGGATTTGCCAGCCGGATAGAGACGGTAAACTGACTGAAAAAGGATGTAGAGCAAAGCTATGCAGCTCAGGAGAAATAACATCTGCTAATGCCGGATGTGAATGTGTGCCTTTTTCTGGCGTTACTGCTCAAGTAGGAAATTATTGCTGTGCTCTTGATAAAACTTTATATCAAGGCCCTAATGCGAAAGCAGATTTTATTACAACCTCTCCGTGCGGCAATACACCATGCAGATTAGCTAAGCCTATACAAGGAACATGCTGTAGGGCATGCAAGGAAGCAAGCACGCCGGGAAGCTTGTTAAAATTAGGCGAGAATGCATGCAATTACCAAGGAATAAAATGTTGTGTGGAATGCAGCATTATCTCAGATTTTACTTGCGCTTATCGCTCACAATGCCCAGATTATGCATTATTAACCGGAGATAGAACTCAACAAACTCAACAGACAAATGTTTTGTGCCCAGTTGCATGCGAAGATATCAAAAGCTGCGCGGAAAATACCCCTATTTTTGACATGAATCTTAATAAGCCATTATGCAAATGCAATGAAAACACATATCTAGTTCCTTCATTAGAAGCTTCTGGTAAATATTGCTGTAAAGCAGATAATAAATTATATGTTTCTAATTCAGAATGCCCTGCAGCCCCTGAGTTAGGCAAGATTACCGGCACGGTTACTGACTCAGTGACAGGAAACCCGATTCTTGGAGCAAGCATATGCACTAACCCAACAACTTGTTATGGTGTTACGAATAATGACGGCAAATATGAGATAAGAATTCGTTTTGATACTGAATATACTTTCTATGCAATTAAGCCCGGATATATAGATTCTGCAAAATTAGATCCTATCACAGTAAATGAATTTCAAATAAGATCAAAATTAAAAGTTATGAAAGAGCCAGATGCATCCAGGATAAAAGAAAATCAAGACTTTAAATTGACAGAGGAGAAAGATGTTTGTACACAAGACCTCCCGCCTGTGAAATTCTTTACGGTTAACCATACTCCGGGAGATGTTAAAAAGATTCAGCTTAAATGGGGCAAGCCAGATTGTCCAAGAATTATGGGATTTGAAATAATAAAAACTCTTGTGCCTGCGCAACCCACAACAACAACTGTAATCTCTGCCCAGGCAACAGCAACTCAACCAATACCTTTATTATTTATGGAGCCAAATAAAGATAGTTTTGTTGACTCTGAAGTAGATTATGATAAAACATATGAATATGAAATAAAGGTAAAGTACCTGCCAACCGGTTTAAAAAGCCAAGCAAATACCTCAAGAATAACAGTCGGGCAGCTGCAATGTGAAGGCATGTATAGAAATAACCAGCACGTGCAGTTTTGCGCTGTAAATTCCGCAAATAAATTAGTAGATAAAAAGAGATGTAATAAAGAAAATAGGGTCAAAAAAGATAACAAAGGCGCAGAAGAAGTAATCGGAAGCTGCGATCCTAATACCCAAGTATGCTCTGGCCCAAATGCGGCAGGCTTAGCTG
>JACPBN010000072.1 GCA_016180275.1 Candidatus Woesearchaeota archaeon | reverse complement strand
TTTGTGTGTTGTGTTAGCTGATGTGTTGTTAGATAGTTTCGCCCGAAAAAACTTGGCTACGTGATACGGAATTGTGTTCGTCATAAAATGGCAGTCGCCACCGCTTTGATGTTGTTATAGCTAAACAAATACCTTTATCTCAACTTTTATTCCTTTATCTCAACGTCATCTATTATGCCGTCTGCATCTTTATCCAGACCTTCCACTACCTTAGCTAAAATCTTGTTGTCCCTGATATTGCCAGCAGCTACCTCTTTCAAGTGTTTTGATAATGCAATAATTGCTGCTTTAGTGCCTGCATATCTTTTGCCCGCAATTAGCAAAATGCTTTTATTCTTAGCGAATGGATTTTTTGTTTTTACAATAATGCCTATTTCATCTGCAGCATAGATTTCATTGCTTAATGTGCTCTCAATATTCCATGCCTGAGTCTTATTGAATTTAACAGGAAGATAATCATTTATTTTTTCTGTGATTTTGTTCACAACAGGGCCGCCTATTATTACCAGATTGTTCTTTAAATGCCCAGTATGGGTTTCTGTATCCAGCTTTATTGAGTTTATTGGAATATAGTTTAGAAAAGTGCCAAGCAATAAAGCTAATTCAATCGCATATAATGCATCTTTGCTTCTTGCCTTTTCAATTCCGTGCGGCTCTGGAGAGCCAACAATTATCTGCGCATCTAATTTTCCATCGACAATAAACGGTTCCAAGAAATTAACATATTCTGGCTTTAAGCTCGCAATCTTCTGTGTCTCTCTAAGCCCAGAGAACTTTACTATGAATGCAGGCTCTGTTAGAGTATAGTAATTTGCCACTCCCCCTTGCATTGCTTCGCTTTTTACCTGCCTGATTATTCCGTTTTTCTGCAGATTCCGAATATGGTAATATATTTTCTGCTCGTTTACTTTTAGCTCTCTTGCTAATTCTTTTGGATAGGATTCCTTTTGTGAGAATGATACCAAAATTTTTTCAGCTAATGGAGAAGAGGCGCTTCTAAAATTTTTTAGCCTCAATTCTTTTGCTGGCAATGTAAGCAAACTATCCTGATTTTTTTCTGCGATGAACATATATATTCACAAATATACCTAAAAGCACTACTACTATAAAAAGTTTTGTACTGGTATTATAAAATTTTTAATAACATTTATATATAAGAGGGATAGATTACGGATTAGTTATGATAAATATAGCTATTAAATCTTGATTTATATGTGCGGCATTGTAGGGTATAAAGGAAAGAGAAAAGCCTGTAATATATTACTAGAATGTATTAAAACTTTAGAATATAGGGGCTATGATTCTGTAGGTATTGCAACCTTAGCTAATGATCAATTTCAGATTAAAAAAGATATTGGCAAGATAGACGAAGTGCATAATAAATTAAACTTTCTAACTTTACAAGGCAATTTAGGTGTGGCCCATACCCGTTGGAGCACTCATGGCGGTGTCACTCAAATTAATGCCCATCCTCATCTTAGCCAAGATAAAAAAGTAGCAGTTGTACATAATGGGATTGTAGAAAACTATCAGGAATTAAAGCATGAGCTGGAAAAACATGGGATTAAGTTTATTAGTCAAACAGATACAGAAATCTTTCCGCAGTATATCTCTTATTCAATGAAGCAAGGCAAGAGCTTTAAGGATGCAGTCCATGAAACCTTGCTGAGAGTGGAAGGAAGCTATGCAATTGTTGCTGTTAATGTTTCTGGAGAGATGATAGTTGCGAGAAACGGAAGCCCGCTTGTGCTTGGCATAGGCAAAGATGAAATTTTTGCAGCAAGCGATGTGCCTGCGTTCTTGGAGCATACAAACAAAGTTGTATATTTGGATGATGAAGAGTATGCTGTGCTTGACTTAGGCAATGTAGTTGATTCTAGTAAGAATTATGAGGTTTATAATGTCAAAACTAATAAAAAAATAAAAAAAGAGATTAAGACAATAACTTGGACTTTAGAGCAGGCAAAAAAGGGAAATTATCCTCATTTCATGCTCAAGGAAATTACTGAGCAAAAAGAGACAATAAAAAAAGCGATTGAGCAGGATCATGAACTCATTGCAAAAGTGACTGATGCAATAAAAAACGCCCATGGTGTCTTTTTTGTCGGCTGCGGCACTAGCTATCATGCATGTGTCTCTGCTAGCTATATCTTTGCCCATGTTGCAAAAAGGCATGTGAATGTTGTTCTTGCAAGCGAATTCAGGAATCATGAAAACTTTTTGAAAAAAGAAACACTTGTAGTTGCAGTCTCCCAATCAGGTGAGACAGCTGATCTCCTTGATGCAGTAAAGACAGCAAAAGCCCATGGCTGCAAAACAATCGCTATCGTGAATGTGATGGGAAGCACTCTGACCAGATTATGTGATACAAGCGTTATGATGAATTCTGGGCCAGAGATTTGTGTATTGAGCACAAAGAGCTATACAAGCCAGCTTGCATTATTATTGCTGTTTGCATATAGCAGCGCAGGAAGGCTGGAAGATGGAAAGAAAATAATCAATAGTGCATGCAAACATGTTGATAAAGTTATTGATGTTGGCCTTGAAAAATTAAAGCCGCTTGCTGAAAAGCTGCATAAGCAGCATGATTTCTTTTTGATTGGAAGAGATTTAGCATATCCAAGCGCGCTTGAAGGCGCATTGAAGATAAAAGAAGTCAGCTATATCCATGCAGAAGGATTTGCAGGCGCTGAGTTAAAGCACGGAACAATAGCTTTGATAGAGAAAGGAGTGCCTTGTATTGCACTAATAACTAAATCTACTAGAAAATTGATATTAAGCAATGCAATGGAAGTTAAAGCAAGAAATGGATATATAATTGGGGTATCAGATGAAAATAATGAAGTATTTGATTATTTTATACAAGTTCCAGCAGCAGGCGATGCAGATCCTATTTTAATGATAATACCTTTGCAGATTTTAGCTTATTATTTAGCATTAGCTAAAGGTCTTGACGTTGATAAACCAAGGAACCTCGCAAAATCGGTTGTAGTTAGGTAAAAAACGAGTTGAACTAAAATGATAAAGAAAATATTCGGTACCGATGGCATAAGAGGAAAAGCAAACACCTATCCAATGACACCAGAGATGGCATTGCGTGTTGGAAAGGCAGCAGCTATTGTATTTAGAGACCAGAATAAAAAGGAAAAGCATAAAGTTGTTATCGGCAAAGATACAAGGCTTTCTGGATATATATTTGAAACTGCGCTGACAGCTGGCCTATGCAGTATGGGTGTTGATGTTTATTTGGTTGGGCCAATGCCTACTCCTGCAGTTGCACAGCTCACTAAAAGCCTAAATGCAGATGCCGGAATAATGATTTCAGCTTCACATAATCCTGCAACAGACAATGGAATAAAACTATTTGCCAGAGATGGCTATAAATTGCCTGATTCTGTTGAGCATGAAATGGAAAAATTATTATTAAGCGAGCATATAGCTAGTGATCATATACAGGGAGATTTGATAGGAAAAGCATTTCGTATAAATGATGCGCGCGGAAGGTATATCGAGTATGCAAAAAGCACAATCAAAAGCATGTCATTAAAAGGCCTGAAGATTGTTGTAGACTGCGCAAACGGAGCAGCTTATCAGGTTGCTCAGGTTATTTTTTCTGAGCTAGGTGCAGAAGTAATTGCCTTAAACATGCAGCCAGACGGCCTTAACATAAATCTAAACTGCGGTGCAATGCATCCAGAAATTGTTGCAACAGAAGTTAAGAAACAAAAAGCTGATATTGGCATTGCTTTAGATGGTGATGCAGACAGGGTAATTTTTGTTGATGAAAATGGAAATGAAGTTGACGGCGACCATATTCTTGCAATAGGTGCAATTGATTTGAAGCAAAAGAAAAAGCTTGTTAAGGAAACTGTTGTCAGCACAGTCATGGCAAATCTTGGGTTTGAAGAAACGCTTGCTAAGCAAGGTATAAAAGTAGTTAAGACGCAAGTAGGAGACAGGTATGTTATGGATGTCCTGCAGAAAGAAGGATATAGTTTAGGTGGAGAGCAATCTGGGCATATTATATTCTCTGATTACAGCACGACTGGAGACGGAATCATAACTGCGCTGCAGATTTTGCGGATAATGAAGCAGCAAGGCAAAAAGCTTTCTGAGCTTGCATCTTGCATGAAATCCTATCCGCAGATACTTGTAAATGTAAAAGTCAATGAAAAAAAAGAATTTGATAAGATGAGCAAAGTCAAGAGCTCTATTAAAGATGCTGAAAAAGAACTAGGCAAAAATGGTCGCGTCTTAGTAAGGTATTCGGGCACTGAAAATCTTGCAAGAATCATGATCGAAGGCAAATCCCAGAAGCAAATTGAGAAATTAGCTGATAAAATTTCGAATGAGATCAGGAAGGAGATTGGTGTTTAATTTATGATACTAAAGCCATAGCAGCGGCTTTGTTGGTGGTGTAAACTATGCAGGCAATCATTCTCGCAGCAGGAAAATCAACAAGAACATATCCTTTGACAGTTACAATGCCAAAGCCTCTTCTAAAGATTGCAAACAAGACAATTCTTGAGCATAATCTTGAGCAGCTTGCTCTTGTGAAAGAAATTAATGAAGTCATTATCATTATCGGATATCAGAAAGAGCAGATAATTGATGTTATTGCAAAATTAAAGTTGAGATATTTTGAGCAGAAAGAGCAGCTTGGAACCGGCCATGCATTAATGCAGGTCAAAGATATTCTGCATGACAAATTCATTGTAATGAACGGTGATGACTTATTTTCTGGCAAAGATATAGCAGCTGCTATCAAGCATAAATATGCAATGCTAGGCGTAAAAGTAAAAGATCCAGGCAGATTTGGCATTTTGCTTGCAGAGAGGAATAAGCTTGTTGATATTGTTGAAAAGCCTCAGACATTTGTAGGCAATATAGCAAATAGTGGCTTATATGTTTTTGATAAAAAGATATTTGATTATAAGCTAAAAAAATCTTCACGAGGAGAATATGAGATTATTGATTATATTAAGCATTTGGTTAAAAGTAATAAAACAGATTCTATTGTAACTGTTGAAACTGTTTCTGATTACTGGCATTCTATTGGCTATCCATGGGATTTATTGGAAGCAAATGAGTTCTTTGTTGGGAAAATTACCGGCAGTGCAAGTAAAAATAAAATAGACGGCGAAAAAGAAGATAATGTTATAATTAAAGGCAATATTATTGTTGGCAAAGGCACTAAATTATTAGCTGGCACATATATTGAAGGAGATGTTATAATTGGAAAAAATTGCAAAATTGGGCCTAATTGTTATTTGCGTGGCAGCATAACTATCGGGAATAATTGCCATATTGGCCAAGCTGTTGAGATTAAAAATTCTATTATTGGAGATAACAGTAAAGTTCCTCATCTAAGCTATATCGGAGATTCTGTAATAGGTGATAATGTAAATCTGGGTGCTGGCACAATTACAGCAAACTTGAGGCATGACAACCTGAATATTAAATCACTGGTCAGAGATGAGCTTGTAGATTCTGGCAGAAGAAAATTAGGCGTGATAATAGCAGATAATGTACATACAGGAATCCATACTACTCTTTATCCTGGGAGAAAACTGTGGCCAAATACATCTACACTGCCAGGTGAGATCGTTAAGAAGGATAAATTAAGCTAGAAAAAAAGAATATGGTAAAAATAATAACTAACTTTTAAGATAATTTCTTAAAAATATTTCATCAAACCGAAGCTTTTAAATAATAGAAAATCATTCTATTTTATAATAATTCAATTGGAGGTCAGAATGGCAGCAAAAAAGAAAAAATCAAAGAAAGCAGGAAAAAGTTCTAAGAAATCAAAGAAAGCAGCAAAGCATCAATGTGAATTTTGCTAAGAAAAGTTTGTAGATGTTTGATGATTAAAATTATATCGAATTATTAATTTTTGAAATATCTGTCATCAACAATATCGTTTTTTAGGATATGGCAATGGGATCAAAAAAGAGGTGTGTTGTAAAAGTACTTAGCGTGTTATTTCTATTGCTAGCTATGTTATCATTTACATCTTTAGCAGCTTATGGGCATGGTGATGAAGAAGGTTCTTCTGCAGATTTTAATGGCATAGACTTTACTTCGCTCTCGTTGAACTTAGTATATGCAGCTTCAATAATATCTGCTCTGGCATTATTCTGGTATTTTACACTCAAAAATCCGCACCAATTCCATAAAAGAATCGTGTTTGATGTTGTTGCAGTAGTAGTAGTGATTGCAACATTGTTTATGATATCCTCAACATTATACCTTAACTTTGCATCTCCCACTAAAGGGCCAGTGCACTGGCATGCTGATTATGAAATAATGTTATGCGATCAGCATTATGAGCTGGCAGAGCCTAAAGGAATGTTAAACAGGGTCGGCACAAATACCATGCATGAGCACAATGACAACAGGATCCATATTGAAGGAGTACCAAGGACATTGGAAGAAGTGGCACTAGGCGAATTTTTTGAGAAGGTTGATTCACATCTAGCTATGGAAGAATTTAGTATGCATAGCAATAAAGGAGAGATTACTGTTAAAAATGGGCAGATGTGCAATGGAAAAGCAGCAGCGTTATCTGTCTTTGTAGAGAAGCAGTTTGGCAGAGAAAGAAAATGGAGCAAGCTAGAGAATGCTGTTGAGTATGTCATAAGCCCTTATGGAACTGTTCCTCCAGGAGACAGATTGAAGATAATATTCAGCGAAAAGACAGAGCAAGAGCTATTAGCTGAATTAAACGGAAATGATCATGCTGTAGCTGATAATACGAATAATAATGTTAATGTGGTTGTGAAATAGTAAACGTATAATAAATATGAAAGTGTGAGATAAAGATGGCAGTTGAAGCATCATTACCTACGATCGGAGTAGTATTGGTAACTGCAGTGATTGACTCAATCAATCCGTGCGCTATAGGTGTATTAATTTTGCTAGTCTCGACTCTGCTTGCAACAAGGAAAAAAAACCAGCTCTTAAGCAAAGGATTGCTGTATATCGGTGTTGTGTATGTTATCTATTTTTTAGCAGGCTTAGGACTGATCGCTTTCTTGGCAAATATACCGCAAGTAATTGCAGAATACATAAGTATCGTTGTGGGTGCAGTTGTTGTATTTGCAGGGCTAGTAGAGATAAAGGATTATTTTTGGTATGGCCAGGGATTCTCATTGATGATCCCTCAGGATAAGGCTAAGAAGATACATGACTTAATGCAGAATCTTTCTGTCTGGACAGTCATATTTTTAGGAGCTTTTGTTGCTGCTGTTGAACTGCCTTGCACAGGCGGCCCATACTTAGCAATTACTCTATTATTATCACAAAACTTTAATTTTACTGCATTTATACTACTAGTTATTTACAATATAATATTTGTAATGCCGCTAGCTGTAATTTTGTTCATGGTGTACTTTGGCACAAAAATACAAACTATCAAACGCTGGAAGATGGAGAACAGGGCAGTAATGAGATTGGCAACTGGCTTAGTGTTAATTGCGCTTGGCTGGCTTTTGATATTGATTGCTAATGGGACTATTAATTTGGGATGATAAGGAGATAAAAACAATAACCTAATCATGCAAATGGCAAAAAAAGGAAAATTGAATAAAAAACGGGATAATAAGACAAGACAAAATCCTTTTGCTAGATGCAAACATATGCTTTTGGTAAAGAGGCATGGGCATCTGGAGCATTTTGACGTCAAGAAAATATATGCAAGCGTCTATGCAGCAACATTAAATGCCCATTACTCTGAGAAAGATGCAGAGATGATCGCAGCAATGGTATCCAAAAATGTGCATAAAAAAGCTTGTAAACTGAAGAAAATAGATTCAGATAAAATCAGAATAGAAATTATTCATGAGCTGAATCAAGTTGACAAGGATATTGCTTTTCTTTATGAGACGCATCTTGATATAAATTAGCTAAATAGACTGTTAATTGTTGTGAAAATATTTTGGCATTATTTCTATTCAACCTTTGCTTTATCTCCATAAGGCGCGGCTAATTTCCATCCATTCTCAGTAAGCTTCAATGCCTGTACTCCTGACAGGATTTTTTCTGTATTGTCTTTAAACAATAACTTTACTCTGTAGCCGACTTTTGCTTCTTTTCCATCAAAATATGTCTGGCTGGTTTCTATTGGCTCTATAGCTTTGCCTTCTCCGAAAAATGCTAGCATGAAAGCTGAAAATGTCTGGATATCTTTCGCGCTTGGCTCCAACTGCTTGAAATTATTGTCTATTAATCCATATTGCGTCTTGAAGTCATAGGTTCCCCATGTTTTGTAATATTCTTTAACTGCCTGCTCTGGCGTCAATGATTTTAGATCAAGTGGCTGAGGGCCTTGCTGCTCCTGATTTTTTGCAGCGCAACTAGATAAAATTATCATGAAAATAATCAATAATGTTGTCAAGATATATTTCATTAAATTATTTTTCATATCTTTTACCTCTTCAGCAAGCAGCTGTTAATTCACACACAATTGAATTTAGTTTGTCTTCTGGAATAAAGCCATAGGTTGTGTATTCTTTTATTTGGCTATTGTCTGTATTATCTTGGTTATCATTTGTCACATTATTGTTGTTGTTGTTGTTATTGTTGTTGTTATTCTTGATGCCAAAAACAAAGCTGGGAACTCCTCTTATATTATATTTGTTTGCTTCTTCCTTGCAGTACCTTAGATCATATTTCTCTATGTGGAAGATGGTTCCTTTATTCTGGACTAATCTCTCTAAGATTGGCTTTTCCAGCCAGCAGTAAAAGCAGTAAGGAGTCTCAAAGTATTTGATCTTTAATGCTGCTTCTTTGTTGCCTAAAACAACAAAAGGGCATTGCTTCTTGTCATAGCCGTCATTGTTCAATATTGCACCTGCGTTTATTGTGATGATTGCAAGAACTATTATTAGTATGATTGCGCCTAAAACAAACTTCCTGTCTTGGTTGACCGATACAAATTTTCTTTTAGATTTTTTAGACATTTTTTATTTTTATTATGTTATGTTCCCATATCTCTAATACTATAAGTCCAAAACTCTGTACGGATATCTTTGTAGGGCTAGCATGCCCTCCAGCTTTATTATACATCCTTACTACATAATGCAAAAGTTTTCCTGAATGGACTAAAGGTGAGCGATAATTATCATATATATTTCTAAATTCCTTTTCAATATGAGGTAATGCTTCATTTATATCTTTAAATTTTTCCTTTCTCCATTGTATTCTTGTACATCTTTTTCCATTACGGTTTACTTTTACAGCTTCTTGAGAATATATGAAAGCAGGGCAAGTTTTAGTATCAAAATAAAAGTTTGTAAATATACTAACAAAATTTCTTCTAGCACCATATGTTTTATTATATTCATTATAATTGCTTTTAATGGAATCTACATAATTATTTCTGTTATTTTGATCTAAAGACATTGAAATCTTATTTATGTTTTTAGTTAACCAGTCAATAAAATTAATATGATTATTATATTTTTTTGCGGCTAATGCCTCTATTACACAACAAAATCCTATATATGCTAAATTATAGTTCTTATTTCTAATACTTCTCATACTCTCAGTCAAAAGAGTAATACAATTCTTAATAAACCCTTTATCTTCTTCTGAATATTCTTTAATCTTAATATTTTTCTTTAATTCTCTAAATTTGATAACTAACTTTTCTTCTGGTGTCATGAGTTCCTATTTTTTATAGTTTTATTATTAAGAATTTTCATAAGTCTTCTTTAATAAGAGCGCATCCTCTTCTATATTTGGGGATTCACAGGTTACTGCTCCTTTGATACCAAAATCCTTCCAAGCTTTGCATAATTCTTTGTAATTTAAGTCAGAGTCTTTTAAGTTGAGATGATTTTTCTCTCCTTTGGCAGTATATGCAATACCTGCAGTATGTATGTGCATGTTATGAAGCCCTTCTTTGCCCAAAGCTTTTTCAACCTGCTGCAGAATTTGTGAAAACTCTTCGTAAGTATTAAACTTGCCGTTGTATCTTGCATGGAGATGAGAGAAATCAATGCAGGGCATTATCTGATCAAGTTCTTGGCTGAGTTGTAGGATCTCCTGCATGTTTCCAAATTGTGTTTCCTTGCCTGTTGTCTCTGGTCTGATCCAAATCTTATTATTTTCTTGTTTTAAAATTTCAATAATTTCTTTGAGATTGTCTTTTACAGTTTTGTAAACAGAAGCTTTTTCCATATTTAGATAATATGCTGCATGAAATGTCATGCTAAATGCGCCGCAGAGATTTGCGATTCTTGCAGCATTAAGAATTCGTTGCTTTGAAGCTGCAATCTTTTCATTTTCAACTGCATTTAAATTAATGAAATACTGGCCATGGCAAGTTAGCACTATATCATTTTCCTCTCTTATCTTGTTGATAATAGGGGCTTTTTCTTTAGAAATATTCACCACCCTTACAAATTCAAGTTCCATACTACCTAAGCCGAGCTCTTTAATCCTTCTTATGCCGTTTTCAGTGCTGCGATCTTCTGTTGAAATAGGGATGCCTGCAGTGCCGAAATTTAATTTTGTGAATGACATGGTTAGTAGATAGATAGTAAGTTATATAAAAATTTTTGGTAATTTGAATTTCTACAATAAAATTTTAAAATTAGCTGCATTTATCTATTCTTAATATGCCAAATAAAATTTTAGCTGTCAGAAATATTCCAAGGGAAAGCTTAGGCTTTATTGCGCAGTTTCTTAGAGAGAGGAATATTGCTTATGATATAATTGATGCAGATGACAGTACAGTATATCCTGATTTATCCAGTTATTTAGCAGTAATTGTATTTGGAGGTCCGGACAGTGTAAATGATAAGACTCCGAAAATGATTAAGGAATTGGAGTTTGTTGGGAAATGTGTTGAGCAGAAAGTGCCTTACTTAGGCATTTGTTTAGGAATGCAACTGCTGGTTGCGGCAGCAGGCGGTACAGTTTATAAGATTGAGAATAATGTAAAAGAAGTTGGTGTCTGTGATGAAAATAATGAATTTTATGAAATTGAGCTTACTTTGGCAGGCAGATATGATATATTGTTTGAAAGCGTTGATTCATTAAATATGTCAAATCAAAATGCAGATCCTTTTGCAATTAAATTAAAAATCTTTCAAATGCACGGAGAAACTGCTGAATTATTGAGCACAATGCAGTGTTTAGCAACAGGCAAACATTGCAAAAACCAGATTATAAAAGTCAGCGAGAATGCTTACGGCATACAAGGACATTTTGAAGTTGATGAAGAGACATTCAATTTATGGATAGCAGAAGATGAGAAGTTGAAATTGTTGGATGTAGCTGCAATGAAAGTTCAGTTTGAAAAAGTTAAGCAAGAGTATTCTAATAATGCAAGGATGATATTTGGGAATTGGCTAAAGATAGCTGGACATTAAATTTTTTTTTATGGCAGAAGCCAGAAGATAGATATATTTTACAATTTTGCATTTAGAAACATTTATATTGCCATTTAGTTATTCTGCTGTCATATGAAAAAGAGGAGAAATGAAAGAACTGAATCCAATTAATAACGGGAACAATAAAGTGGAGGTAGGCATACCTGGTTTTAATAGCTTAGTTCCTGTAGGCATAGACAAGAATTCTGTTGTATTGATAGCTGGAAGCGCAGGCTCTGGAAAGACAATATTTGCACTGCAATTCTTGATATATGGCATTGAGCACTACAATGAGACAGTTATGTATATAACATTTGAAGAACAGAAACAGAAACTTTACAAGGATATGCTAAAATTCGGCTGGGATCTGGCAAAGCACGAGAGAGCTGGAAAGTTTATTTATCTGCAATATACCCCTGAACAAGTTAAGAGATTAATTGTCCAAGGCGGCGGCATAATTGAAACTATTATTACTGATTCTAAAGTCAAGCGCTTGGTCATTGATTCTATAACATCATTTGCATTGCTCTATCATGATGAACTTGAAAAAAAGGAAGCTGCATTAAAATTATTTGAACTTTTAAATAAGTGGGGCTGTACTTCTTTATTAACCAGCCAAGATGAAAGCCCTTATCAAGGCACAATCTCTTCTGCCCTAGAGTTTGAAGTAGACGGCATTATTTTGATATATCATACTAAAGTTAAAGGCAAAAGAATAAGAGCAATTGAAGTGCTAAAGATGCGAGGCACTAGAATAAGTGAAGAAACAGTTTGCTTGGATATAACTAATAAAGGATTGGTCATTAGGCCAAATAAATGTGTGAAGATTTAGAATAAGGTTATTCTATAATTTTTTAGTTGCAGTAGCGACTGCCGACGAACACTGGCTTAGATCATCAAAGAGTTGCTCCTCCTCTACGCTTAGAGACTAGAGGTGATAATGGAAAAGCATTGCGTGCTTTGTTAGTTGATATGTAATTGAATAGTATCGCCCGTCGCAACTTGGCTTCTTTACGTAGAATTGTGTTCGTCAAATAATGGCAGTCGCCACTGCTCTGGCTTTTTGTGTTATTTTAATATATTTATCTTAAATGTATAACCTTGTCGCAGAATTGGCTTAACTCAGAAAGCAGTTTAGGGTCCATGTCTTCATGCAAAGAAAGCATAACACCATTAATGCCCCATAATCGCATTTTGCCAGTAAGGTAATGAATAAATTTCTGCATTGTCTCCATGTTATTATGGATGCATAATGTTGAGAGTGAGTCTATGTAGACAAATTTCTTTTTATCATTGCCTTTGCTTGTTGTTGATTCATGCAAAATTATCCCTAAATCAGTTAGGTTCTGAGGGCTGTCAAGGAAATGCACGTTTGATTTTTTAAGTGTTTCACCACCTAACTTTTTTGTAATGCAGTCAATAAAAAAGATGCTAGAGTGATCAATATTTTTCGCTTCCAATGTCTGGATAACATGCAGGAATGGCCTATTTACAGAGACATAAACGCCGGAATGCTGTTTTTTGTTTATAAAATATTCAAGCATATGTATATTTACGTCTTTATAATTTAAGCTAGGAGTAATAACTGATACGATGAAGTTATCTGGCAATAGGTCAAGCTCTTGCTGTAGTTTTTGAAGCATAATGCAGATTATATTTTAATAGGTATATAAAACTTGTTGTTGTTCATATGCGCATAACCGGTGTTAAAATCAATTATTACTCGGGGCACACACGAACTAAAACTATAACGAACGGAAGAGGGCACACTCACGATTGGGCTACGCACTTGATACTTTTAATAGAAGAGGTCTTAGGCTCGTCTTTGGAAAAATTAATAAACTTGTTTGTCTATAGTTAAAATAATGGCAAGTAAACATTCAAAAAATATTTATTGGCTCGTTCTGCTAATTATTTTCTTAGCTGTTTTTATCAGCGGCTGTATCCAACCACGAGTGCCATCTGCAACATTAATGCGACCCTCTGACAATAGTATAACTGAACAAGTCAACGAATCTAAATTGAAGCCAGATTATTATTATCCTGATTGTTATCCTACGTCGCCTGCTGGGGGAATAATTGGGACTGGGAAAAGATGGGCAAGAGAGTTCAATATGCGACTCATCTGTGAATCAGCTTGTCCTAGAGAATATAAGGTGTTTTTGCCATGGCCAGTCCAGGAAACTTTTGACGGAGGTTTCATAACAGTTGGGTATATCAGCAATTTGACACATACATCAACAGGCGCTCCCCCAATTAGATGGTTAATTGGAGGTCCTGTTTATGAAGGTCCCCGTCATGTCTATCTGCTCAAAGCAGATGCAGATGGGAATCTTATGAATAAGACCTATGGAGAGGGTATTGGAAATGCTGTCCAGCAGACTAAAGATGGCGGTTATATCATTGCCGTGTATAAGGGAGGTGCCGTGTTAGGGGAAGGCGACGGCAGTTATCTAATGAAAACTGATGCAGGCGGAAGTATGAAATGGAGCAAGTCGTTTGAACTATGCGGCGATGGATACGACGACAGACCGTATTCAATTTTCCAGACGTCGGACGAAGGGTACATTGTTGCTGGGATATCAACGTGCGATCTCGGAAGCTCAGAACGCAGTTTTAACGGATTTTTGCTTAAAGTAGATGCAAATGGAAATAAAATATGGGGAAAGACATTTGGAGTAGGTAGATTCAATCGGTTATTGTCAGTCTATCAGACCTCTGACGGAGGTTACATAGCTTTTGGAAGCACCAGAGCCTTCAGTAAAGGGTCTATTACTTCATTTGCGCCTGCTGAGTTTTATCTGGTAAAAACAGACGCAGATGGAAACATGATTTTAAACAGGACATTCGGGGACAAAGAATATTCTGATGTTGGGTATTTTGTCAAGCAAACTTCCGACGGCGGGTTTGTAGTTTCTCGAACCAATTATATCTTTAAGCTCGATGAGAACGGGAATAGATTATGGAACAAGACATTTAAATTCACACACAATGGATGCCCAGAATCATATGGCTATATAGAATCTCCGTTCTGGCAGACTTCCGACGGCGGATTTGTCGCTGTTGCACATGGCGGAGCAGAAGAGCAAAACAGGTCAAATATCAAGCTTGTGAAATTCAATGAGAATGGGACTATGATGTGGTATAAGCAAGTATTTGCTTGGGGCAAGAACATTATATCGGGGCAAACTTTCGGGATTCGGCAGACCTCTGACGGAGGATACATAATTGGCGTGGGTGGAGACCCTGGCGGGGGAGCTGCTGGTCGCAACGAGCATGGAGATGCCTATTGGCTTAACACTCCAGTGTATTATTATCTCGCAAAGACAGATGAAAACGGAAACATTTGATAAAAACAACTTGGGTACAACCAAATTGGCGGCGCGCCACCGATTCTTACTACTTTTTTTGTGAGTGTGCCCTTTGATGATTGTCCTTAATGTATCGCTTCGCTTTCTCGATTGGACTATGTGCCCCTGCGTCATAACTCTCCTAAGCCTTCGGCTTCGTTGGTCGACCGATACTTCGTATGGTCGACGATTTTAACAGCGATCGCATAAGTTAATTGTGAACAATTTAGGTTTTTTGTATTTAATAACACACTATCTCTTAATATAAAACAATAATATTAATAAACACAATCAGAATATGCTTTAATATATCCAATTAATAAATGTATGCAAAAAAGAGGTAAGATGAGACACATCCATAAATTATTTAAATTTGAAAGTAGAGCTCAGGCAGCTACAGAACTCCTCATAATCATGGCAATAGGGTTAGCTATCTTACTCTCGATCTTTGTTTTGCAGCAAAAGACATCTACTCAAGTTTCTGCGCAGTTT
>JACPBN010000071.1 GCA_016180275.1 Candidatus Woesearchaeota archaeon | reverse complement strand
GCTGGCTTATAAGCGGAATGAAAACCTTTCAGGATAACCAAAATTATTATGAGGTATAAAACGACACAAGTTTTGACTTATCATTCGTTTTAATGCGTTCATTCCGCAGGCGTGCTTCATTCGGCAGTCAAGAACCACACTGCTCAGAATATGCAAACCATACACAACACCAATCCCTGAACGGTGGTTCTTGACACTTAGTAGCGGACAATGACAAGCAGTTACTTATGTCTGCTACCAAGGAAGCGAAAACCTTATAAATTAGTTCCTATTATAGGAACTATTATGGAGAGCAAAGAAGAATATATCATCAAGGCATTTTTTGAGAATCCTACCAGGCAATGGCATTTTGAAGAGATGCTTAAGGAAGCAAAGATTGCGAGGAGCAAAGCTGCAAGTTGGCTGAAAAAGTTTATCAGAGAGGGATTGATCAGAAGGGTAAAAGAAAGAGGCAAAATGCCGTATTATATAAGCAATCATAACTCTCCAATTTACAAAAACAAAAAGAAGATATTTGCGTTAAACAGATTATATGAAAGTGGGTTGCTTAATCACCTCTATACATTGAAAAAAGCCAGAACTGTTATTCTTTTTGGAAGTTTCTCGAGAGCAGACTGGTATATTAACAGTGATATAGACATCTTTATCTATGGCGATCCTGAAGGCCTTAAGATAGCAGAGTATGAGCTAAGGCTGCACAGAGACATCCAATTATTTATCTGCCAAAATAAGGAAGAATTGGCAAAGCTTGGCAGTGGATTGATTAGAAACATTATTAAAGGCAATTTGATTAAGGGAGATTTAGATTTTATTGACGTACGTATCTCGAAATCATAAAGCAAAAACAAGGTGTTACCATCGAAGCTATTAAAGTCATGACCATAGGCATTTTCTTTCTAGCCTATTTGCTCATCATTTTTTATTACGAGCAGAAAGCAAAGATAGCATTTGCTGCAGTTGCATTATTGGTTTTGCTCAAAGTGATTGGATTTTCAGAATTATTTACTGCTGTCAATTGGAATGTGATTGGCATCTATGTTGGTATGCTATTTATTGCAGAGATGTTCACTTACTCAAAGATGCCGGAATTTCTTGCAAGAACATTCGTCAATAGATCAAAAAGAACTTGGATAGCATTAATTTTTGTCTGCGCATTATCTGGATTTATCTCGATATTTATCGAGAATGTGGCAACTGTGCTTATAGTTGCGCCTATCGCACTTGAAATTGCAAGAGAGCAGAAAATTAGCCCAGTCAAATTGATATTTGGAATTACAGTGATGTCTAATCTCCAGGGAGTTGCCACGATGATTGGAGATCCTCCCAGTTTATTATTGGCTGCGCACGCTTCCCTGAAGTTCAATGATTTCTTTTTTTACCTTGGCAAACCTTCATTATTTTTTGCAGTACAGCTTGGAGCAGCTGCAGGCACATTATTTTTATATTATGTTTTTAGAAAATTCAGGCAAAAGCCTGCAAAGGTAAGGCATCAGCATGTGATAAGCTATATTCCTGCCATGATATTGGTGTTGATGGTTTTGTTGTTGGCATTATCATCTAACTTTAACGGAAATTATTCAGGTACAATTTTGAAACATTTTTTGCCATATTCAGCCGGCTTGATCACTCTGCTTTTAGGCTTGGCTTTATTGCCTTGGTATCATTCGCACAACAAGAAAGATTTTAAGCCAATGCTGAAAAGACTGGATTGGGAATCTGGATTGTTTTTGATTGCAATATTTATTCTTGTTGCATCGCTCAAGAATGTCTCTTTCATCGAGATCCTTGGGGCATTTATGACAGATGTTATCGGCACAAACATTCTCTTTGGATTCATTCTTATTGTTACAGTCTCAGTATTGATTTCTGGGTTTGTTGACAATGTGCCATTCATCGCTGCAATGCTTCCAGTGACGCAGATAATTGCGCAGAACTCAGGCATAAACCCATTTTTGCTTTATGCTGGGTTATTGATTGGCGTAAGCGTGGGAGGAAATATTACTCCAATCGGCGCATCTGCAAACATAGTCGGAGTAGGCTTGTTAGAGAAACATGGATATAAAACAACATTCTGGGATTTTGTAAAGATTGGACTGCCTTTTACGGTTATTACTGTTGTGGCGAGCAGTGTGTTTGTTTGGATTGTGTTTGCTTAAAAAAATAAGCAAGCTTTAAATAGTGTCTCTTGATTTATTGTTGTTATGAATTTTAACCTAATGAGATGACCCTGAATGAAGCCATTGATATTTAAGCTTGAGAAGCCTAGCCTGCTAAAGCAGATCAATCCTTTAACAAGGCAGTATTCTCCGATCCAGCTTGTTGTGCTAAGCTATATTGTTGTGATATTATTGGGTGCAGCATTGCTTGCCCAGCCATTTGCAACAAAAACATACCAACGCACTCATTTTATAGATGCATTATTCACTTCTACGAGCGCAGTTGCTGTCACAGGATTAGTGGTAAAAGATACCGCTACCTACTGGTCACCTATCGGACAGGCTATCATTTTATTACTGATTCAGATAGGGGGCCTTGGTTACGTAACTATCTTTATGTTTTTCTTCCTGGTATTCCAAAGAAAAGTTACATTAAAGCAGGAGATGATGCTTCAGGAAACATTGAATAATCCAACAATAAGGGAGATAATGAAGCTTGCAAGGCATATACTTTATTTTGTGGTTATTTTTGAAGGCGTTGGCGCAATCATCTTGTTTTTAAGGTTTTTGGAGCCTATCACATTTTATCCGTTTGCAATCAATTTCTCTAATTTTAGCATAAGTAATATCTTTTATTCTGCATGGCGAGGTATATTTCATGCAATCAGCGCATTCAACAATGCAGGATTTGATCTGATGGGTAATTTCAAAAGCTTCACTGAATATGTAGGAGACCCGATAATCACTTTTACTATTACCAGCTTAATTATCCTTGGAGGAATAGGATTTTATGTGCTAAGCGATGCCTATAAGACATTCAAGGGAAGGCAGCCAAAGTTAAGCTATCATTCAAAGATCGCTATTTCCGCAACCATTTTCTTGATAGTTACTGGCACATTGCTTGTTTTTATCCTTGAATATGACAACCCAAAGACGATTGGCAACCTAAACCTGCCTGGCAAAGTCATGGCATCTTACTTTCAATCTGTTACAGCAAGGACTGCAGGCTTTAACACGATTGCAACAGGAGCACTGACAAATGCAACATTGTTGTTTATAATTGCATTGATGTTTATAGGAGCATCTCCTGGAGGAACAGGCGGAGGAATCAAGACAACTACAGCAACTGCTATATTTTATTATATCAGATCTATGATCAACAGGAAGAATACAGTGGAGATTGGAAATAGAAGAATACCTTATGATGCAGTCAATAAGGCTGTTACAATTCTCGTTATCAGCATAACTTTCATCTTTTTTATGACACTTATCATATCGTCTATTGAGCCATTTGCATTTGTTCGAGTGTTATTTGAGGTTGTTTCTGCGTTTGGAACAGTTGGCTTGTCGACAGGTATCACCCCATTTTTGTCTCCTATCTCAAAATTTTTAATAAGCTTAACAATGTTCACAGGCAGAGTAGGTACATTATCCATCATATTAATATTTTCCATGCAGTTAAGAAGAGGCAAAGTATTATTGCCAACTGAAGAGCTGAC
This sequence comes from Candidatus Woesearchaeota archaeon, assembly GCA_016180275.1. Classification (GTDB taxonomy): domain Archaea; phylum Nanobdellota; class Nanobdellia; order Woesearchaeales; family UBA10200; genus UBA10200. Next base: position 15,498 of record JACPBN010000071.1, on the reverse strand, counting down.
AGTTGGGTAAAAAAACGTATGTATTAAGCTCCGATGATAAAAGCAGAGACGTCATCTGCCAGCGAGCACTTGCCAGCATTATTTAAAGAGTTTCGGCTCCTCTACGCTTAGATACAATATGTGTTTATGGAAAAGTATTGCGTGTTGTGTTACTTGATATTTAGCTAGATGGCCTTGCCCGCCGAAACTTAGAATAGTTAACCTAATTTGTGCTCGCTAAAAAATGGCAGATGACGCCTCTGCTTTGCAAATATTAGCTTAATTCATACAAAAAAACAAAAAGATTAAATACTAACTGATGAGGTGTTATTAACTATGGTTCAGACTATTGGAGTTGTCGGTTTAGGAAGATTTGGAAGCTCAATCGCAAAGACTTTGAATGAATTAGGCCATCAGGTGCTTGCAATAGACAGCAACGGAGATAATATAGAGAACATCAAGGATTTTGTTACATTAGCAAAACAGGTAGAGTACGATACAATCTCCCTTAAAGAATCAGGTATCTGTGAATGCGACATGGTTGTTGTTGCAATAGGCCACAGCATCCAGGAAAATATTCTCGTTACTCTCATGTTAAAAGAGCTTGGCATAAAATATGTCTGCGCGAGAGCAGTTGATGATCTGCATGAAAAAGCCCTTGAGAAGATCGGCGCAAACCGAGTCATCAATCCTGAAAAGACAGCTGGCATAAGGTTAGCTAACCAGTTAATATCAAGCGATATCCTTGATATAATAGAAATCTCTCCAGAATATACTGTACAGGAATTTACTGCAAAGAAAGAGTTTGTAGGCAAGACATTGGTTGAATTAGACCTAAGAAAAAGGCACAATGTTGCAGTGCTTGCCATCAAGAGAGAGGATCAGCTGATAATCCTGCCGCCTGCTGAAGAGAAGATAAGGAAAGATGATATCCTGCTTGCAGTCGGAAAGACCAAGAATATACACAAGGATATACATAAGGAATAAGGTAGAGAGTGGTAAGTAGTAGGTAGAGGGTAGTTATTTTAAAGTTATATCTTTTCATCTACACTTTTGATAAGATTAGTGAGCATTTTTCCTATTATTGTACTTTTTTCTAAAAGTGTTGCATAATCCTCTGCAGAAACATATTTTACTTTTGATGCAAAATGTAAGTGGCTCTCTACTTCTTTATTGCTTCCTCTTGCATTATACAAAAAATTCCTGAAATCTTTCATCGTGCTTCTTGCACTGCCTTCAGCAATATTAGCAGAGATAGAAACTGCTGCCCTCCTTAGCTGAGAGGTCAGAGCAAATGCTTCACTAGATGGAAAATTAGATGTAACATTATAAATTTGATTAGCAAAATCTTGTGATTCATGCCATACTTGAAGATTTTTAAAGTCTGGATTCATATTATATAATAATTAAATAATATTTTGCTACCCTCTACCTACCACTCTCTACCCTCTAAATTAAAAGCGAGCCTGCAGGGATTTGAACCCTGATTTCGACTCTTATCACTCTTGTGATAAAATCAATCGGTCCCTGGCTATATCTTTGCGATATTGAAGCCGATCGCATTGATCCAGGTTGTGCTACAGGCCCATGAGATGAAAAAATGTTTGCTAGTATAAAAAGTTATATCCCAAATAGGCGTGTGGTGCAGTATAATCTATAATTTTACAGATGATACAAAATTATTCCTTGAAGAATACTTCCAAAGAAACCAGTCAGAAAGTGGGTTCTCCGAAGACAAGAAAAGAACAGGAAAAAGAACAGGATGGAGATTTGCCCTGAAAAGAGAGGATAGGATAAATACAGCGTATGGGTTTACAACACTCTGGCATAACTTATTTTGGGTAGGTGCATAGTTTTACTGTCCCACACCTGAACTTTACCATAACATTAATATATAAGCAACTTCTAACTAACTGCTAGTAAGTTTTAAGCATTAATTAAAGCAAATTAGTGAGGGAGCTTATGTGTTTCATTTAGATGAGAAATGTTAATTAAAAAGTGGTTATAAAGTTATAAATACTACTGACAATAAACGATAATAGGGGGTAAATAATTTGTCCAATACTCAAAAAGTGGTTAGAGATACGCCATTGCTGGAAATTACTTTAAGAAAATATGAGAAGCCGGTTAACTTAACAGGCAGGAATTTGCTGAAAAAGCTATTGTTTTCAGTTGGCTTATTGCAGCCAGGTGATTCAAGGGATGTTATAGTTGATGTGCTTTATGTGCTGTTAAAAGCAAGAAATACACAAAATGCCCAGCAAAATCTGCTCTCCAGCGATGATATAGTCAAGCAGGTGATTGAATACAGAAAACAGGAAAATCTCCAATTAAAGGGTATAGCTGCTTCAAACATACGCAGGCAGATAAAAAGGCTGCGAGACTTATATTTGGTTGAAAAAATAACTAACAATTATAGGATTACAGAGCTGGCAAAGCTTCATGACACATTTGAGGAAAAAGTCGAAAAGTTCATGTTAGTATCAATGATGTCAAGAGTTAAAGAATATATGCGTGCAGTTGATTCGGAGTTTAGTTAAATATTTGCGATGGTTGAAAACGATGGAGACAATCATGTTATATGAGCCAAGAGAAGATTCTTACTTATTAGGAAAACAAGTTAGCAAATGTGCATTTGGGGATGTGCTGGATATTGGCACAGGCACTGCAATACAAGCTTTGGCAGCAGCTAATTCAAAATATGTCAGAAGTGTCGTTGCTGTTGACATTAATCCTGCAGCAATAGAGTACTGCAAAAAAAACATAAGAAATCCTAAAATTGCATTTAAAAAATCAGATTTGTTTGATTCAGTCTCTGGACAGTTTGATACGATTATTTTAAATCCGCCATATCTGCCGGCTGATCCAAATGAGCCTGCAGAAAGTGCAATTGCAACAACAGGAGGCAGGCATGGCTATGAGATTATGGAAAGATTTTTTGGTCAGGCAAAAGACTATCTTGAAGATGCCGGAGTTATAATCTTTCTTATCTCCTCTCTTACAAATCCTCTTAAGGTTGAAAGCATAATGATAGATCACGGCTTCACATTTAAGCGCATTGCAAGGCAGAAAATTTCTTTTGAAGAGCTGTATGTTTATACTGCAGAAAAAAGCCCTATTATAAAAAAGCTTCATGGAATAAAAAACATAACATTTTTAGCAAAAGGCCATCGCGGCATTGTGTATTCCGGATTATACAAAGGCAAAAAGATTGCAATCAAAGTAGATCTTTCCCCTGGCCATGTCAGCAGAGTGGATATGGAATCCCGCTGGCTGAAAATACTTAACAAAAAAAATATTGGCCCTAAACTATTGCATTCAGCAAAAGATTTTCTTATCATGGAATATATTGACGGCGAAAGACTATTTGATTATGTGCAGCGCAGCAATAAGAATCAGATAAGGCATATAATTCAGGATGTGTTTGAGCAGTGTTATGTAATGGATATGCTGCAGATAAATAAAGAGGAGATGCATCATCCTGTAAAGCATATAATTATTACTGCTGAAGGCGCAAGATTGATTGATTTTGAAAGATGCAAAAAGGCTCTTGACCCTAAGAATGTCACTCAGTTCTGCCAATTCTTGACTTCTGGGAGTTTTGCTTATGGACTAGAGAATAAAGGGCTGATTATAAACAAGCGAATATTAAAGTTTGCCCAGAAATACAAGCATGACCCATCAAGAAAGAACTTTGATTCAATTTTAGAGGAGATATAGGAGAATTATTATGTAAAGAAATATCATGGAAATTAAGTGGCATAAAGATAGTTTCTGAAACCATCATCGCTATTTTTCTCTTATAACCAGCTTCCATTGTTTATTTTGATATGCTGCTAAATTCCAGCCAGTACGAACCATTTTGGAGCCATCATTCTTAAGCTTATATCTTATATCTATGAATCCCCATATCTCTGGCGTTACTTCTATCTGATTTAACGATACTGCAAACATGCGCTTGGCTTTGTTTATAGGATAAGGCAATTGGTTTTCTTCTGGCTTAGTTCTTCTATACAATCCAACTAAATAATCAACCAATTCTGCCTTTGTTCCTACAAAAACATCCATTCCTAAGAGAATATTTGGTTCTGTAACTCTTAAATTTGGAGCCACATCGTCAAATAGAAAACCCATAAATGTCCCAAAATAGTCAGGACAACTTGTGCGTAAATAATATTGTTGTTTTAATTTGTTTATCTCCTGCTTGATAGAAGGGTCTATAGATATATGCCTAGAGTCTAGTCTTTCGCTAAGCTTTATAATTGTTGAATTATATTCGCTTGCTAATGCTTCTAAAGCACTCTTAAGCTGAGGGATGTTTAAGCTACTAAGAGTATCATCAGGGATATTTCTTCCTAGTATATTTCTTTCAAAGCTTCTGTAAAAACCTGTACTTACTACAGGATACCATTTTTCACCTAACTTAACAGATGTTACTAAATAAGTTTTGTTTACAATAGTAGGTTGTCCAGTAGAGGTAACCAATACTCTTGCAGGCACTGGCCTCATAATAGCAAAGGAAGATGCTCCGGCAACTGCTAGTAATGTTGCAAATAGTAGAGGATTGCGTAGATTATACGCTGAATTAATCGATAGTAATTTAAAAATTTTGTGGGAAAAAATCATTTAGGCGGCTCTGAAGGTCCTGGCGGAATGCTATCTTCTTGAGATGGCGTATCAATTCTAACTATTGTTTTCCATTTACCGCCATTTAACACCCATAGAGAATAAATCTCAGCAACTCGCATCTCTGCCAAATTGGATGGATTTCGCGGATATCTTGTTTCTCCGGATATATAGATTTTTATTAATGCATATTGCTCTGGCGTAGCTCCTTAAGCAGTTTTTTATCTGGAATATGCTGCTCTATGTTCTCAATATTATTATAGGAATTATGATATTTTGTGTGTTTTCTATACCACATATCTTCTCATATGTCCAGAAAAACCATTTGTTATCTCCTTTTGATTGAGAAGCAATCTCATCATACACTATGTTCCAGTTTATCCCATGAGTAATCAGAGTGATGCAATCCAATATATCGCCTGCTCTAGGGGTCATTGATTTAAAAACAAAAACATCTTCATTAGAAGCTAACATTACTTTTAATTTTCCAAAAGTTTTGTACAGGACAGAACGAGCTTTCATTTTCTCTGTAAATTCAAGCATCCTGCCAACACTCTTTAAGAATAAATCTATCCTTGAATCATCTTTGAGATATACTGCAAGCGCCGTAAGATAAAACTCATTATCAAAATCAGTTGTTAACTTAAATCCTGATGATTTTATTGCATTATCTATTATTTTAAAATCGCTTTTGGATAATGCTACCATGTCAATGTCTTTTGTGACTTGTTTGTATCCTTTAAACGATATTGCACAGCCACCTATAAGGTATACATGAGTAGGCTGCCCTACATTACTCCCTACCTTAATAAGCCACTGCTCTAGCTCAGTTCTTTCAAACATTTTTCACACCATACATGTTCGCTATCCTCTTGAAATCTTTTTTGTCAAATAAAGTGTTAAAGGTTTTTGCTGGATAGATATCCAAACTTACATTCGGCAATTGCCTTAGCTCTTCATACCTTGAATAACAATCGTAACGCATTGCCAATTTCATTGTCTCAGTATCATCAAGCTTATGCTTTATATAAAATGTTAATGCCAGATGTAAAGTTCTTGGGTCATTGACTTGTAACAAGCTATGGATAAATACTTCTCTCTTACTCAGCTTGCGCTTTGGCAGATAACAACAGCCAGTTACATTAACTACAGTAATGCCATACTCTTTATATCTATTAAATCCTGTGAGTTCTCCTGTTACCAATTTTTCTTTATCAACAATAAAAATCATTTCATCATAATATTTCCATAAAAGGTATAAATTAGCATCAGTATAGTTTCTAAGCTCTTTTAAAAACTCAAATAATTCTGGCCATGCTGCTTCATTGAACTTATGCAGCTTTTTTCTTTGCATGCTTAAGCCGCGATTGCGTAGTCTTGGCAGAGTATGGCGCACCATTTCTATACTTGATCCACTCATCACTGCAATTGTCTTGTAATCTTTCCAATCAAATAAGATTGACAAAAGTATTTTTAGCCTATACCCTGCTAAGATGCTGCTAAAATCTATTGTTGGCCTGCTAAGAATAAGATCCCTTAACTTCATTGCATAAGACGTTGATGCTATTTTATATATTTTTCGAGAGCTTTTTATGTTTGCTTTAAAGTAAGAAGTAATTAAGCCAACATCCGTTAACTGTCCTAAAACTTGGGATGTCCAGCCAATAGATTTCATGGCTTGCTTGGAAATATCCTGTAGTGTACAGTGCTGATGCAGCGCTATTTTGAATATGTTTAACATAGGGGTTGTAAGGTTCATATGGAAGTATAAACAAAATTAGTATATAAATGTTTTGGTAGAGCATACCATTTTTTGAGTATGGATAGCAATAGCCTTGCTTATAGCTATTTTAGGTTATATGAAGTTGTGTATATTAAGCTTGGAGGTAAATTAATACATATATGAAGTCTTGCTCTTATGTGAAAAATGTCAGCCTCTTTTTGAAAGAACAATTAAGCATATCATGAAAAATTATTTCTCGACTTTCAGCCACCCAACATCCATAGTTGTGCCATTGCTTAAGCCATCAGTTGCCATGCATCTCAGCCTTAACTTCGCAGTATTTGGCATCTGGCTTATATCCAAGGTTGCATTACCGTCATCATTAACTGCTATGATATTCCAATTATTATCTCTCAAATCAGTACGCATGTACCACAAATAGTATGATAGTGGATCATTATCTCCGTCATAGCTCTCTCCGCATTCTATATCTATTTTGTCCTTAAATATGCCGGTTTCAGGGTGTAATTTCTTTGGGTATGTTGGAATGCTATTTACGACATGCAGCTTGTATATTGATTATGTCATGCGAATCATCCAACAGCATCTCATATTCCCTGTCTGGCCAGATGCTTTCAACTGAATTTTCTTTAGCAAGCGCTTGAATTTTATTTGAAGGCAAATCTGCTGTAATAGCAGCCCCTAAGCTAAATTCTGCTTTAACATTGCCGCCTTGCGAAGAGATAACCTCAGAAATTTTTGGAATGCTATTTGCATCATTTAACTGCAAAACAACAGCAACCTTATCATCGTAATTCTCTCTGGCTGCCTTATCTGCAAGATTTTGTACTTCTTGATGCACCTTATTTTTTATCTTGCTGATCTTTGGCTGCAATACAATCTCTTTTTTTACCTGCTCTTCTTTATCTTTGATGTCTTGTCTTTTTAATGGCTCAGTTTTTTCTTTTACCACATAATCATGATTTAACTCAGAAACCTCTGCTTTGTCTTGGATATTTTTAGAAAACACGTTTTTGGATAGAATATTATAGCTAAAACTAACCAACAGAACAAGACACAATACTAAAATTATACGCCCCAATCTTAGCTTTTTTTGTGCTATTGTCTCGCCTCATTTAAGGTTTTTAATGCTGCAACCTAAATCCCAGATTGAATAAAAACAGCCGTATTAACGTGAATAATTAACACACTCTCTTTTTTCGGATATGGAATACTGAGGCTATATTTTTGTAGTGATGTATATCTAAATGATTAAAAAACACCCCCTCCACTTATCTATACTCATGGACAAAAATAAATGAGCAATAGTTGTCCACTCGTAATAAGCAAATGGCAGTTACATAATGCTCAAAATATGTGCCCTTTGCTATAATAGGAATGTATTAGCAGCTTATAAAGTTTTATGTATAATTATTGCCGATAATCACATTTTCTGCTATTCTACGATTTTTTACGCATTAAAAGCCGTGATTTTTGCCACTAACTATTTAATTCGCATTACATTCAAGTATGCCTGGACTATTTTTATGTTCTGCATAGCAAATACTTTTAGCAGCTTCCTTGTGTCATGTTTATTTCCTGCAAGCTCTAGCAAGTATGATTTCTCGAATCTTAAATCTGTAATCTTGATTATCTCATTTAATTGTTTAAGATGCTCTATAGCTCGAGATGCTTGTATTTGTACAATAAGCATATCTCTATAAATGCCTAAAGTTACTGGCTGAGCCAGATACGGAAAATTTTTGAAGACAAAACTTTTCATGATGCTTCTCATAATTACTATCTGTGTAGTGTCATTTAAATAGTTTCACAAATGACACTTTGCTACTTAGATACTTTGTGAGATGAATAAGGCCAGTAATGTAATGTTTTATTCCTAGTCCAACTGGATAGGTTGCCCGTAATTCATCAAGCAGTTGATTTTTCCAAGCTTCAAGCACCAGTTAAATTAAGAGGAAATGATGGATATTTGACATTATCAATTTCTATATTAGATACAAAGACAATATCATTGCATTGTTCTAACATCTCAATAGCCCTCTAGCTTAATCTCAATGCCTTTCATTGCTTTTTTCTTTATCTGAAATCCTTCATTTTCCAGCTTTTCTTTAATAACTTGATTAGCAAAATCCTGCATTTTAATGTTCTTAAGCCTGCAATAAATGCTCATTGTTAGATGGATGTCTTCATCTGTTTTGATATTTCTTAATTTAGTTGTCATTTCTAGCCTCGATTACTGTGTAAATTTTGCGCTGTTTCTACTTTTTTATCACTACATAGTAGATTAAATAATAATACTTTATAGTTGGTAGTATATAAAGATTTCTAATTTACTTTTTACCATATCTAATAAATATATTAACTTTATTTAGTTTTGATAAAAATATATCTATTTAATAAACATTATTAGTGGCTTTAAACTAGAAGAGCAACGGTTTTCCAATATTTAAAATTCTTCTGGCACTTTATTTATTCCCTCAAAAAACGAAAGGTTTATATACCCGAAATACATAACTATGTACCATAAGAACTAAGTTATGTACAGGTGTCTTCGAATATGCTCTCTCTTACACAAAACGAAATTAAAGTTATTAATTTTTTAATCAGAAATTTTACTGAGAGATACAGCATCAACTCGGTTGCTAAACACACATCTTTATCAGCTAAAGGTGCCTATAAAATTCTTAAAAAATTAGAAAAAAATAAAATAGTTATTTATGAACAGATAGGGCAGAGTATGTATTATGAAATTAATTTATGGAATTCTATTGGTCAAAAAGCGACGGAATTTGCATTAACGCCAAATGAACTAAATGGATATGCAAAATTATGCGAAAAAGATATACACATAACTAAGCCTTATGCAGCATGTGCAGGATTATTTGGCTCAGTATTGACTAAGGGTATGGAAGCTAATGATATAGATGTATTCTGTGTTGTAGAGCGTGATAACTATCTTAAATTAAGGCAAAAAATTCAAGAATGGCAAAAACACTCTTCTAAACATATACATTTATTTGTGCAGACAAAAGATGACCTGGTTAATAATTTCAAAAAGAAAGATGCCCCATTATTAGATATTCTAAAAAAAGGTGCATTTTTTTGGGGGCAAGAAGTTATAGTGGAGGCGATTAAAAATGTCAAGAATAGAGAATAAACTGGATTGGTGTTAAAAAAAAGGCGAAAAAGAAGGCACAGCACATCGCGGTCTAAAAAAAATAGCTCCTAATGCAGAAGAAGTAGAATTGCATTTGGCTAAAGCACAAAGAGACTTAGATGTTATGGAACTTTTGATAAACGGCAAATTCATAGACTGGGCAATTATTGCTTCTTTTTATGTAAGATATCACTGTTTATTGGCAATTCTAGCAAAATTTGGGTATGAAAGCAGAAACCAAGAATGCACATTTGCTTTAGTTGAAAATTTGATTTTAGAAGGCAAACTTGACATTCCATTGGAAGATTTTCATAAAATATATTTTTACGATGAGCAAGACATGCTAAAGAGAGATAATGACATTGTAGGATTAAGAGAGAAATATCAGTATGGTACGCAGGCAAATGTTATGGATATAGAAGTTAAAGCATTAAGAAAAGAAACCAAAGAATTTATTGACAAAACAAGGCTTGTATTACAAGATTTACCGTAGCTATAAAAAAGGTGTTAGAAAAATTAGAACTTCAATAAAAAAAGAAGGTGTATTATTGTTTTTGATAGCAATAGCTTTCTTAACATTAAACTCTTATCAAGCAACCACAATCTCAACAGCAAACAGTTCGCTAGCAAACATCACTGCATGGGATGACACAGATACAATAAAATTATTCAACTCAAACACAACCTGGTTTTACGTCAACTGAACGAACCTCACTACAGGCAAAAGCATAAACAACTCAGGAGTTTATTGCAACCTAACATTTAGCTTTTTATCCACAACTCCATTCAACATGACATGGAATGCCTCTTTGTTGTTGTACACATACAGCAACACAGTCAGGACAGGCCAAAACAATTACACTGTTATCTGTGACGGCACTCTGCTTAATTAGGGCTTAGTCAATGTAACTGATCTAGTCAACATTACAAACAGAGCGCCTGTCAATGATGTCATTATTCCAAACATCACTCTCTTAGAAGATAGTTTCAATGACACTCTAAACATGACAGTTTATTTTGCAGATGCAGATGGGCATGACATCAATTACCTGAATTTGCCCTAATTTTTATACACTACAAATTGAACCGTCGACAAATCATTTTAAATATTGTTTGTAGTGAATAACCTATACACTACACTTTGATTTTATTTTTTATTTTCCCGTCGATTAAACATATAGTGGTCATTTTTCGTGAAAAAGTCAGGTAATTATACATTTAATCAACTGGCACAATATTGATGCCGCTTTTTTCTATTTCTTGGATTAAAGGCTCATTCTTTCTCTTTTTAAATTCTTCTTCATCCATAACTATTGTTTGTATTGCATATTTATCTTCATATTTTTCTTTAATCTCTTCCAATGCAGCTTTTATCAAAGGCTTATTTTTTCCTTGCTTCACCAAGACAAAAAGATCAATATCTGACTTTTCTTTTGCTTTTCCTTTAGCCACTGAGCCAAATAACCAAATTCCTTTTAATCCCTCAAGCTTTTTAATACAATCGTTCTCAAAATTAGAGATGATGTTTAAGATCTTGGGGTCAATGCCCTGAAAAAATATTTTTTCATGATCAAATAATGATTTTAATTTTTCTACTAATGGATTGTCTAACTTTAACTTATATCTATTACCACCTTTTTTCTCTACATAAGCTAATCCATAGTATCCTAATTTTCGCAATGCCAACTTTATCCCTTCTCGACCAGCACCTACATATTTTTCTATTTCTAGAAATGAGAAATACCTATTAGGAGACAAATACATAAATCTCAATATCCTTATCAGTACCTTATTGCCCAGAATATTGTCTATCATATGTCCAGCTCATTCATAATTTTAATAAAAGGCTTAACAATTGTATTTATAAACTCCTTTGCTTTGTCGCTTCCAGTCCTTTTTTCTGCGTCTTGTTTTGATTGGTAATAACTATGTGAAGCTCTTTCTGATCTCCCATGCCTTAGCAACGCAGATAATAATTCAGGCTTAGGCTTTGAAAATACCTCATATTCTTCCTGAGCTTTTTTCATCAGCTCAATCACTCTTTTCCTGGTCGCTTCCTTGCTGATCTTTTCTTTCAATGCTTTTAATGTTAAGCTATGAGTATCATCTTGAGGGATCTTGATGCTAAAAACATCTCCTAAATATTTTTTGGAGATATTATGCATGGAGTAATATCCCAAGACAATGGCGTTTCTAGGGTGTTTTTCAACCAGATATTCAGCAGACTCTAAGTCATCCTGATAAGCATAATCGTGCCATTTGACATAGATATCCTTTTCAGTGATATCCATTATATCCCATGTTTTTTCAAAAATTACCATTTTTAGTAATAAGAACTTATTCTTTTATATAAATGTTACTGTTTTTAGTAATAGATTATTACTATTTATATAGTAACAGATTAAGGTGAAAAATGTCCGCCTCTTTTTGAGTAAAATGAGGAATAATATCCTCAGAGGCGGACTAAATTGGTATTCTTTCGCTTATCGCGAGCATTTAGTTATGGATTAAGTGCCTTATCCAGATTAGCTCTTGTAACATCATTGCCTTCTAAAACTACAACCCTGAAATCTTGCCCAGGCTGATATTGAGCCAATAATTGCTTCATTGATTGAGATGGATTAATGAAAACAGCTGCTGTAACAGCTATGTTATTTACTGGCTTGTATTCTACTATGATATCAGCTTGCAATGTTCCAACACCTGGCACAACAACTGCATTATTAGCATAAAGATTATCTAACAATGGATTTGCTGGCGCTCCGGCATAGCTACTATTAACATTCCCGGGATTATTAGCATCAAAACTGCGGAAATAACCTGCATGAGTAATAGCTTCATTTTGCGAAATAACTTCAGTTCGATATCTTTCCAGGTCATCTACAACTAATTGCCCAAAGCTTACATCGCCCCCCCATGTTCCATTGGCATATCTGTTTTGTGCAGTATCTTTAACTTTGATCGTAATTTTTCCTGCAGCTTTATCAACAGCAAATTCCAGCAAAGATTCTGTGCCTGTTAATGCATTTGAGCCAAGTATAGTGTCTAAATCAGTTAATTGCTGGCCAAACGGCATGCCTTGATAAAATGGCAGTCTTCTGGCATACTTCAACAAATTACCTATGTTAGGATTTGCTAATGCAGGATTATCTGTTACACTTCCATCGACAACAAATGCATTATGCGGATTTGTATATAATGTGCCTGTTGTTGATGCTGCATTGCCGCTTTTATCTTTTAGAGTTACTCTGATAGTATATGCACCATTAGGCAAGCCATTGCCTAGTGTAGTAATAGTAACAGCATTGCTGATATCTTTTTGAGTAACAGGTGTCTCATTGCCAAAATTTCCATCGCCATCAGTATCTACAACAAGCTCTGCTTCTAAATCAGATGCTGCATCCTTATCATCACTGCCAGTTACTTTGCCCTGAAATGCCTGCCCAATAACAGGATTTTTTAGAGCATATTCTACTTTAGTTATCACTGGCTTTGTAGTATCTGGTGCTGAACCTCCTCCCCCACCGCCGCCGCCTCCACCGCCGCCGCAGCTAGCACCTGTACCAAAAAATCCAGCTAACACTAACACAAGCGGCAATACTTTATTCTCTCTATTATGAGGGTTGTTCATTTTTAGCTCACGTTTTTCTGTATGCTCTGCGCATTATTAGTTTCATCTAATTCATTTATTGCATTATTCTGATCAGCAGTTGCTGTCAATGTATGCATTCCGGCAGCTGTAAATCTAACATAATCATAGACTAACAAAAACTCTCCTGCTTTAATTGTCGGAGTGTCTGGCTGCGTATGTATGCCGTCTTGGAAATCTAATTTCCATTGAATATTGCCGGCATCAACATTGCCTATATTTCTTATTATAAATTTGATTAAAGTATCTGTTGCAGTTGTCGGAGCAACAGGGCTTCTGACTTGCAATTGCTCAACAATCAGATCAGGCATATCAATAATGTTTACACTGTTGCTTGCAGCAATATTTGAATCAGTTGTTCCGTCATTTGCTTTATACTCACAGGTTATTGCATCGCCTAAATCACAGCCAGCTGCACTGCCGCAGTTAAATGCAGCAGTTGCAGAGAATGCCTGCAATATGCCGGCAGCATCTTTAAACTGATATAGATTAGACAATGCATCGCCATCAGCATCATTACTGCCAGAGCCTGCGCAGGTAAACAATGTGTTTGTATTGGAAGTTGTTGGTGTTAGAGCTGCATTTGCAACTGATGGGGCAGAATTACTTACAGCAACTCCTATGCTTGCTACAACATTGCTGTCAAAAGTTCCATCATTGACTTTATACTCACAAGTAATTGAATCTGCTTTATCGCAATTAGTTACAGCACTGCAATCTAAAGTATTTGTTGCGGAAAAAGCTTGAATAACTGCAACATTGCTCTTGAATTGGTAGCTATGTGTTAATGCCTGCCCATCTGGATCATTTGCCCCAAAGCCTGTGCATGTAATAACTGAATTTGTATTTGGTGATGCTGGAGTTAAGCTAGAAGAAGTAACTGTAGGAGGAGAATTACCAACTAAAACGCCTGTGCTTGCAGCAATATTGCTATCTGCTGTGCCATCATTGCCTTTTGCTTTGCATGTTATGGTATCGCCATTATCACAGCCAGCAACTGTGCCACAATCTAATGTTGCAGCAGCAGAAAATGCCTGTAATGTGCCAGAGCCATCTTCAAACTGATAGCTTAAAGTTACAGTATCTGTATCAACATCATTAACAGTATTTGCTGTGCATGTCAAAACGCTGTTTGTATTAGGAGCAGCTGGCGTTAAGCTTGCAGAAGCTATTGTCGGAGCAGTATTCTGCACAGTAACACTTGAGCTTGCTGCAATATTGCTGTCTACTGTCCCATCATTTACTTTATATTTGCAAGTTATTGCATCATTTTTATCGCAGCCAACTACTGCACTGCAATCTAAAGTATTGCTAGCACCAAATGCCTGCAAAATTCCAGAGCCATCTTCAAACTGATATTTGTTAGCAAGAGTATCTCCTTCAGCATCAGCTGCGCCAGTGCCTGTGCAGGTAAATAAGGTATTTGTATCTGCCAGAACAGGTGTCAAAGCAGTTGCTGTAACTGTTGGCGCGTCATTCACCGCAGTAATTGTCAGCCTGAATGTATCTTCTGCAAACGCAGTTTGCGGATCAGTTACTCTAATAGTAACATCACTGGCTCCGTTCATATTAGCTAGGGTTATGCAGTCAACAAATCTGTTGCCATCAATAACACAATTTACAACAGAATTATTACTTTGGCTGGTTATGCTAAAAGTTAATAAGTTAACTGCTGTATTAAGGTCGTTTGCAAATGCATGCAAATCAATCAGATTATCTATTAAGCCAAAGTCCTCTGTTTTAGCAGCATCTGTCAAGCCGGTTATTGTTGGTGGATCATTGCCGACTATAACCCTCATTGTGCCAGTAACTGCATTATTGGAATTATCTTTGGCAGTAACTAATAAATTATATGTGTCAGCTGTTAACTCAGTATTATTTCTGATCTCGCCTGTCGCAGCATTGATTGTAAAGTTAGCTGTATCATTTATTGAGTAGGTAATAGGCGTATTTGTGTCAGAAGCTGTTACTGTAGCAGTAAATGACTGAGTTAGATTTATATTCTGATTGCTGGGCGCAGTTGTCCAAACAGGCAGAGTTGTGTCACTGACAGTGATTACTCCTGTGCTTGTTGCTGCATTATTGCTGGCATCTGTCGCAGTGATTTTGACATTGTACAATCTGACTGCCAGCTGTGTTGCATTTATCAACAGGCCAGCACCGTTAATGCTAAAGTTAGTGTCATTGACTGAGTATGTTATAATAGCTGCATCAGTTGCTGCAATGTTCTGGCTTACTCCCTGTAATGCAAACTCTTTTGTCTGTGATGCAACTCCTGTTGTGAATACAGGAACAATTGTATCAGAAACAGTTATCACGCCAACACTCGTTGCTGCATTGTTA
>JACPBN010000070.1 GCA_016180275.1 Candidatus Woesearchaeota archaeon | reverse complement strand
GTCCTGATATTCTTAATAGATTTTTTTTTTTTTTCGAATGGCATCTTCTCAAACATTTGGTCTATTTAGAAGCTTACTCCTCTGCCTTCAGTTGCGCTTCTGAGCTCTGTGCTCCACCCAAACATTTCAGCAACAGGCAGCTTAGCTTTTACAACTACAAGATAACCTTGCTGGTTCATTTCTAACAATTGACCACGCTTGTTACCGATTAATTTAGAAAGCTCTCCCATATATTCCATTGGTGCTTCTAACATTTGTATCTGCAATGGCTCATAAAGCATTGGGCCTGCTGTCCTGATGGCATCTCTTATACCTTCTCTAATTGCAGGGTAAACTTGAGCTGGACCCCTGTGGATAGCATCTTCATGCAGTTTCATATCAATCAGCCTGACTTTAACATTAACACATGGCTCTCTTGCCAATGGCCCCGCACCCATGACATCTTCATACATGTCAAGAATCATTTCCATGACTTCCTGAGCATGAACTTGTCCGCGTGTTTCATCAATAAATATATTGCTTTTGAATATTTCCTTGACTTTAGGGGAGATTTTGCTGTCCATACCGCATTCTGTAAATGCATCTCTGATATTTATATCAAGCTTCTTTATCCTTGTTTCTGGGATTTTGCCAGACTTGATTGCTTCCCGTATTGGCTCTTCCAAAGGCTCAACTACAAAATAGAACTTGTTGTGCTTATTTGGAGATTTGCCTTCAGACATTTGGCTTACTTTTGTAATTGCTTCTCTGAAAACAACAATAGGAGGAGATGTCCTTAAATCAACGCCTTTCTCAGTTTTAATTCTGTTTTCAATAATTTCTAAATGCAGCTCACCCATGCCATGCATCAAATGCTCTCCAGTCTCTTCATTAATCTCTATTTTAATATTAGGGTCTTCTTTTCCAACCATTTTTAGAACTTCAATTAATTTAGGCAAATCTGCTGGTTTAATTGCTTCTATAGCTTTGGTAATAACAGGCTCAAATATATGGGTAATTTCCTCAAATGGCTCTGTTGGAGCAAATGTAATTGTCTCTCCTGCTCTCGATTTAACTCCTGCAATACCAATAATATTTCCAGCAGATGCTTCTGGAATAATCTCTCGTTTTGCGCCATTGTAAACAAATACCTGCTGAATCTTAGAGGTTTGTTTTGCCCTGTTCAAATAAACTTCAGTGCCTTTTTTTATAGTGCCAGAAAATAGTCTTCCTGCAGAAATTTCTCCTGCCTGCGGATCGATAACTATTTTTGTAATGACAAAGAACAATGGGCCATTAGGATCGCATTTCAACAAAGATCTGCCTTCTTCTGTTTCAAGATCTCCTTTCCAGATTTTTGAAATTCTATAAGCCTGTGCTTGAACAGGATTAGGATGATGTTTAATGCTCATATCCAAAACAACTTTGTGCAAAGGAGCTTTATGTGATAATTCCTTGACTTTCTCTGGATCACCTGAAGTATATGCATCAATAACATCTTTAAATGTAAGTCCTGTCTTTTTCATATAAGGTACAGTAAGCGCCCATTTATGAAATGCGCTTCCAAATGCCACACTTCCTTCTGCAACATTGACCTGCCATTTGTCTCCAAATTCTTTTTCAGCAATATGACTGATAAGCTTGTTAACATGAGTAATTATGCCGACAAATCTTTCCTGCATTGCCGCAGGTGTAAGCTGAAGCTCTTTAATCAATCTATCAACTTTGTTAATAAAAAGAAGCGGCTTAACCCTCTCCCTAAGTGCCTGGCGCAACACTGTTTCTGTCTGCGGCATTATACCTTCTGATGCGCAGCATAAGACAATTGTTCCGTCTATTGCTCTCATTGCACGGGTAACGTCTCCTCCAAAATCTACATGCCCAGGAGTATCAATCAAATTAATAAGAAATTCTTTACCCTCACATTCATGCACCATTGAAACGTTTGCTGCATCTATTGTGATTCCTCTTTGCATCTCATCTTCGTGAAAATCTAGGACACAAGCTTTTCCTGCAAGATCTTCTGACATCATGCCTGCGCCGAATAAAAGATTGTCTGAAAAAGTTGTTTTGCCATGGTCAATATGCGCAGAAGTACAAATATTTCTAATATGCTCCTGACTGCGCATGAGGCGCTGCACCTTATCAACCATCTTTTCAGACATAGTTAATCACCTTAGTTGTGTTTCTTCAGTTAATTATGTATATTTGTTATCATTAGTTTAATAATACAGTTAGTTATTCCGTCTAGTGTTAGTTATTCCGTCTAGGTCTGCTTATAATGTATGCTTCTCATGCACTGATTTGTAATCAAACAGTTCACTATCGTTGAACCATAATGGAACTTCATAATCTGCATCGTTCTTATCACCGGATGCATGAACTAAATTTTTGATTGCTATTCCTTTTTTATCACTATATGCATAACTGTGATGAGAGTAATCTCCTCGTATTGTTCCGGCTGCTGCTGATTTTGGCTCTGTTGCGCCAACTAATTTTCTTATTAACTCAATTGCTGAAATTCCTTCAACACACATTGCAAATACCGGGCCAGATGTCGTAAAATCTTCCAAACTTTTGTAAAATGCTTTTGTTATATGGGCTTTGTAATGCTTTTTCGCAAAATCCTTTGTCATCCAGACCATCTTTAACCCGATAATCTTTAATCCTGCACGTTCAATTCTTGTTATTATTTCGCCAGCAATCTGCCTTTCTACTCCATCTGGCTTCACTAATACAAGAGTTCTCTCGATCAATGGATCCTTTGAAGTTTTTGAGGTCATTTTAATGCTAACCAATATTTCATTTAAGTTATGGTTTTAACTCATAAGATATAAAAAATAAATTTACACTTCCTTGACTTTCCTATCTTTCATGTATCTTTTTGTCCACTTTGTTGCGATTGCTTTTCTTCCAAGCTTGTTCTGATTCTTCTCGCATTTGGAAGAACAAAAGTAAGCTACCTTGCCATCTACATGAACAAACATTTTCCCTGTGCCTGGCCTTAGTTCAAATCCGCAAAATGTGCATTTAACCATTGTTGTCACCTAAACTTTTTAGAAAAGTTTAATCAAAATTGGTCGGTTTCACTTTGCTCAACCGCCCTAGTTTAAACTTCCTAATTTTATATCAATAAATAATAATTAAATTTATAGTTGTGCAATCTTACCATTTCTTAATTTTCTCCTCTGCTTTTCCTGTTTAATGGGCGAGCTTCCATTTCTGTTTCTCTTAACATCAATATGTCGTCAACTCTTACAGGGCCTTTGACATTTCTTCTTAGGATTTTAGTCTGATCCCTTCCAGCAAGTATCTTGACACGTACCTGGATAGCTTCTCCTCTTGTGCCTGTTCTGCCAATGACTTCCTCAACGCTTGCAGGAAATGCTCTTGTAAAGCTAACTCCAGCAGAAGATTTTTTTGTATCTTCTCCCTGCTGAGGCCTTCCACGATGTTGGCCTTGCTGACCATGTTGGCCTTGAGGGGCAGGCGCTGCAGAGGTTATCCCTGCTGTAGGATCTGCATTTTCCTTTTTTACCATTTTTTTGATTGCTGCCATTTTTGATCACATCATATTATTTGTTTAATCTCAAGTTGTTGTTTGATTATTTAATCTATTGTTTTTAATCGATTATTTTTTATCTTTGTCTGCTGCAAAGTTATATTCATTTATCTCCTTAAGTCATCATTTAATTCCTTAAGTGATTTCTTTGCATCTCCTTCCTGAACAATTGCTACTGCTACAGTTGGAACATTCAAGCCAGAAGCTGAGCCTAACTCTTCCCTGGTTGGAACTTCTACCACTAAAATATTTTTCTCTTCACATAGCAATGGCAAGTGCATGACTATCTCCTTTGGATTTACATCCTTAGCTACTACTACCAGTTTTGCTTCTCCACGCTCAACTGCTTTTGTAACTTCGTTTGTGCCTT
This sequence comes from Candidatus Woesearchaeota archaeon, assembly GCA_016180275.1. Taxonomy (GTDB): domain Archaea; phylum Nanobdellota; class Nanobdellia; order Woesearchaeales; family UBA10200; genus UBA10200. The sequence continues at coordinate 6,792 of JACPBN010000070.1, read as the reverse complement.
TTCTAAGTTTGCCTGTAGCTTTAACTACACCTAATGCTTCAAAAACGCGTTCAGCATCTTCTTTTGACAATTGTTTTAGTGCCATAACCTTTTGCTTCGCAAAAGCTTAACCAAACCATCGTAACATCTCGCTTCGCTCGATATTACAACACGTTGATAATTACTTTACGAATCCTCCGTTTGTTTTTTATCTATTTATTTCCTATTGATTAATTAGGTAGCATGCAGAATATCTACCTCATTCCCACATAAGGGCTACGCCCTTATCAACCTACGGTCAGTTCGCTTCGCTCACTGCCCTAGATTGATATATCACTAAATCTCCATTATGTTCTTGCAAATAAGGTAGAATGCAGAATATCTACCTCATTCAAACCGCAGCCGTCGATAGCCCTCAACAGCAACAATTCTCATCACTCATAGGTATTTGTTTATAATTTTAAAAATAGAACGGTGATATATAAAGGTTTTTGTTTTTTAACTTTTTTTCCAATTCTCAATCGCATCCAGTAAATCCTGCTCACTGAATTCAGGAAAATTCTTGCCTGTAAAATAGATATGAGAAAAGCTGCTGTCCCAGAGCATGAATGCGTTTAAGCTTCTGCCCCGGCCGTTTTTTATTATAATGTCAGGCGGCAAAAAGTTTGATGAATATAAGCTTTCTTTAATTGTTGATTTGGTTATTAATTCAGGATCCAGCTTGTCTGCTTTTACTTTTCTGGAGATTAATCTGCAAGCTTCAACAAGCTCTTCCTGGCCATTATAATTGATGCAGAAATTCAGAAAGAAATTGTCATAATCCTTTGTCTCCTCAATTACATTTCTAATTGTTTCAGTAACTTCTGCCGGCAGATCAAACCATTTGCCCAGGATAGATATTTTTATTTGATTTGTCTGAATTTTTTCTGATCTTGCTAACTTATCAAGTAATTGCTGGATAACTTTCATCAGAACATCAAATTCCTCTGGGTTTTGCTTTAAGCTTTGTTTTTTCTCTGCAAGAACATATATTGTAATAATCCTTATTTTGTGCTGAAGCTGCATCTCAATTATCTGCTCGATTAAGTCAAATGCTTTTCTAAAGCTTTGCTCTGCAGTTATCTTATTTTGCAGTTTCCAGGTTTCTAAGCCATGTGTTGTTATGCCTACATGAAACAATAAAATCTTTGAGAGAGGCTTTTTTTCCTGCTCTTTCTTTTTCAATAATTCCTTTTTTCTTAAGCCAATTGTTTTTTCGAACATTGTAACACCGCAACAAACCTCAAAATATTTTTAGGATACTTCTATCCAATAGTAAATTTATATCAGCTAATAATCACTAAAATTTATAAAGTTTGTTGTAAATCTAAATATAATACCCAATATCAAAAGAGGCAAATGATGTTTGAAACACTATTAAGTTTATTATCTGCAAATTTTCCGATTTACATTCCTATTTTAATTCTTACATCAATTGCATTGATTATTGCCAGTGTTTTTGATATCAAGACAAGGGAAGTTCCTGATTTGCTGAATTACAGCCTGATATTTGTCGGCATTGGATTAAGGGCAGTATATTCAGCTGCAATCAATGACTGGAGTTTCTTGCTTGCAGGATTAACTGGCTTAGGAGTTTTCTTTGCGTTTGCATTGATTTTGTTTTACGCCGGCCAGTGGGGCGGCGGAGATTCAAAGCTTTTGATGGGCATGGGTGCAATGTTTGGGATTGACATAAAACTCAATGTGTTCAGCAATAGTTTTAATGCTCTAAATACTGTTGCAAATAGTTTCATAATCACTTTTTTTGTGAATATCCTGGCAGTAGGCGCTATTTATGGATTGATCTGGAGCATTGTATTAGCCATCAAGAATAGAAAAAAGCTGATAGCTGTATTTTTTAAGATGGCAAAACAGAGGAATATTAAGATAATAAGGATTATCATGTTTGTTGCAATGTTTGCATTGCTGATTCTTGCAATTTTAGTGAGAGACTTTGCTTACAGTTTTATTATGCTTACTGGAGCAATAATAATTTATTTGACTGTTTATCTCTGGATATTCACTAAGGCAATCGAGAAAGTTTGCATGATAAAAAAACTTTCGCCAAACAAGTTGACTGAAGGCGACTGGATTGCAGAAGATGTTTGCATCAAAGGAAAATACATTTGCGGCCCGAAAGATTTAGGCATTGAGAAAGAGCAAATTACGCTGCTGAAAAAAATGCGAGTAAGATTTGTCTTAGTTAAAGAAGGAATTCCATTCATACCTAGCTTCTTGTTTGGGTTTTTGTTAACACTGATGTTTGGTGGCTGGTGGATGGGGTAATAATTAAATAATTTATAACCCTAAATGCGAAACAAATATAAATATACGATTATACCCTAGTTATTATATGTATTAATTGGAAAAGATGTGTTCAGATGACAGATGAAATTAAGCCAATATATGAAAAGCTTAGGAAAAAGCATACTGTTTTGCCAGACTATCAGAAGCTAAATAATGAATTTGAGATTTCTAATATTGATTATCCAAATTTTCTTCTTCGCGAGATTAGGCACAAAATCTGCGATAAAATAGTTGATTTTGCGAAAATCTTTGAAGAGTTGATAACCGCAGAATCTTTTGTGAATATGCACGAACTGAAGGCATTTTTTTCTGATGACAAGAAAAAGATATTTGATTTGTTTAGAGAGCTGATGAAGATAAACAGAGAGTCTCTTCTTTTGCGTTTGACTGAAGATGACAGGACAAATGCTAAGTTTATAGAAGATGCATTGCAAAGATGGCTGCAGCTTAAAAAAGAGATATTACCTGTATTGCAGAGACTAGAATCTGCCTGGGACAATGATATTGATATAACGCAGAAACTGACATACTTTGGATAAATAATAAAAAAAATACTAGTGATAGAATACAGATTAGTCATAAGGTGGGCCTAATGAAACTAATATTGCTCGGAGCGCCTGGCGCAGGCAAAGGTACATTGGCAAAAAAACTGATTGACAAATATAACATTCCGCAGCTTTCTACCGGAGATATGCTAAGAACAGCGGTAAAAGAGGGCACAGAGTTCGGCAAAAAAGCAAAATCTTTTATGGACTCTGGCGCTCTTGTTCCTGATCAACTTGTTATTGATATAATTGCTGAACGCCTGAAGCAAAAAGACTGCAAAAACGGATTTATTCTCGATGGTTTTCCAAGAACAATTGCACAGGCAGATGCACTTGGCAGGATTGCAAAAGTTAATCATGTTATCAGCCTAAATGTAAAAGATGAAGTTGTTGTCCACAGATTATCTGGCAGAAGAACATGCAAAGCATGCGGAGCAATATTTCATATTGAGAATCTGAAGCCGAAAAAATCCGGCAAATGTGATTCATGCGGAGGAGAACTATTCCAGAGAGACGATGACAAAGAAGAGACAATAAGGAATAGATTAAACATTTTTAATGCGCAAACAAAGCCATTGATTTATTATTATTCTAAGAAAAATCTGCTTGTTAATTTAGATGCAGAGCAGGAGCCTGATAAAGTATTTGAAGAGTGCGTGGAGAAGTTATCTTAATAAAAAATAACTATGCTGCGGGGTTGACTGATGCAGCTTTTGAGAATACTCTATAAATACTTGCTGCGTCTACCTCTAGCTTATGTGTCTTCTTATCATAGCCAATACAATAACACAGTATAAATGAGGGTCCTATTGCTGTACCATGATCCAAGACGCTTGTGAGTGTGCCCATTGACAATTGTCCTTGAATGCTCTTCGAGCTTGATTTGACTATGTGTTCCTGTGTCATAACTCTCCTCAGCTTTCGACTTCGTCGATGCACCGATACTTCGTATAGTGCACGATTTTAACAGGCCGATGTTATTAGAATACCCTTTCAACACCTTTAACTCCATCAAAGCCTGCGTCAAAAGAATATATTTTTGTTATATTATATGAGCGTGCTGCAGCCACTGTTAATGCGTCAACTAAACTCAATCTTTGGTATTTACTGAATATCTCAAAAGCTGAGTTAACCATCTCCTGGCTTGAGAAGATGATATTATCTTTTTTATCGATTATCTTTTTCCCTTCTCTCAAGATATCCTGCGCATTTATTCTCTTGCATCTTAGCAATGTTAGAAACTCTGAAATTATAAAATCTGTGTAAAATATTCTGCCATGCCTGCCTGTGTCCAGATCTTTGTTCAATTCTTCAGCTCTTTTGTGATCAAACTCCTGCTCTACTACAAGTGCAAAAAGAAAAGAAGTATCAACTATCACTGCCATCTACTCACCATACAAATATTTATCAATGTTTCTGCTTATATCATTCGGAATTGGTTCAGTGAGCCTAACAGGCTTAAGGTCTAGGCCATAATGCTTTTCTGCTTTAGGCTTATTATGTTCAGATACTATCCTACTTAATGAAATATTCAAGGCCTTGCCTACAGGCAGTTGTGATTCTAGTGCAAATCTCTTAAATTTGTGCCAGATATTCTTGTCAACATTTCTTACTGTCAATAACATTGTATTCGCCTTTTAGTTAAGTAATAATCATTAATGTAATACATGTAATACACAGAAGTATATAAAGATTTCGGAATTCTTTTGGTAATCTACTCATACAACCCTCTTAAACTTCTTCTCAAACTCATACAAAGTCATGTTGATTATTGTCGGACGGCCATGCGGACAGTTGAATGGGTTTTCGCAGTTGGCTAATCTTTTTAGCAAATCGTTCATCTGTGGCAAAGTTAAGTTATCGCCTGCTTTTATTGATGCTCTGCATGCCTTGGTTGCAATTTTGTGCTCGATAAACTTGTCTGTGAGCTTAATTGCATTAGCTGCCTCATTGATAACGTCTTTCAGGAATTCCTTTGTGTAAATTTTACCTAATAAAACTGGCACTGCGCGAACAACAAATGTATTATTTCCAAATTCTTCAAGATTAAACCCAAGTTTCAGAAATAATGAGAGATTTTCTTTTAACAGCAGATATTCTTTTAATGTCAAATCAAGCAAATCTGGCTTTAATAATGGCTGCGATATTTGTTTGTTTGATTTTTTCAAAAACTCTTCAAAATTAACTCTTTCTTCAACTGCGTGCTGGTCTAGGATTAATAATCCAGAATCACTTTCTGCCAAAATGTAAGTCCTATGCAGCTGCCCTAAAACAACCATTGCCGGCAGTTTCATGTCAACTTTTATTGGCCCTATAATTATTGATTGTTCATTATCCTGAGTTGCTGTTGTCTGGGGTGAAACTTCTTGTATTTTATCTGCTGAAATGAATTCATCTGCATTAAAATCTGCTGCAGTTACTTGATTTGTATTTGCCTCTAACAGAGTCTGCTTATCACTTTCAAGAGCATATTTTCTTCTTGCATCTCCAAGCTTAATGTCATAAGGGTTCTTTACATCTTTATCAGAAATTTTAGGAATCAGCTCTGTTGTTAATGCAGCAAGAAATGTGCCTTTAACAGCTTCAAATACTGCTTCATATAACTCAGTTTCCTTGTTAACTCTTATCTCTGATTTTGTAGGATGGACATTGACATCAATCTTCTTTGGGTCAATATTAATATTTAGGATTGCAACTGGATGCCTATGCTCCATTAACATTGTTGTATAGCCAGAATATAATGCATCTGTGATAACTTTGTTTTTAACAAATCTTTTGTTGACAAAAATTGATTGATAGCTTTTATCTGCTTTAGTGAATGAAGGCTTGGAAATAAATCCAAGAATCTCTATTTCATTTCTAACATAATTTATTGGCAATAATTGTTTTGCTGCATCTCTTCCATAAATATGCGCAACATTTGATAATGTATCATTGGTTTTTGGCGAAGAAAGCAAAATGCTGCCGTTATGTATTAGCTTAAAACTAATTTGAGGGTTTGCCAGTGCATATCTTATTATAACATCAACTATTGCAGCCAGTTCATTCTCTATGCTTTTCAGATACTTCTTTCTTGCAGGGGTGTTATAAAATAAATCATAAACTTCTAAAGTAGTTCCTGGGTTAGCTGCCGCTTCCTTTACTGCAGTTATCTTGCCTGCTTCTGCTTTAAGTTTCGTCCCTTGGATATCCTCTAAACTTGACTGTTCTCCGGAATTTTCTCGTGTTAATAAAACTAAATTGCTTATTGCAGCAATGCTTGCTAAAGCTTCTCCTCTAAATCCTAATGTATTTATTGCAAACAAATCTTCTGCATCGTTAATTTTGCTTGTTGCATGTCTTTTAATTGCAAGCATGGCATCTTCCTTGCTCATGCCTGAGCCATTGTCTGAAACTTTTATGTAGCTCTTGCCGCCTTCTCTCAGCTCAATTGTAATATTATCTGCATTTGCATCTAATGCATTCTCAACCAGCTCTTTGACTACATTTGCAGGCTTTTCGATTACTTCACCTGCTGCTATCTTGTTTATGATTTCGTCGCTTAGTAGATGGATTTTTGACATTTTATTGTAACTAAATTAAAATTACCCCTCAAAACATAGAATTAGTTAGTATAAGTTAAAATGTTTTTGTTTTAATATGAATTTATTGCCATGTTTTTTGGCTGAAGATAAGCATCTAATGGCAGATTAATTATTCCCGGTCAATTTAGCTGCCCTCTATATCCTTTGGCTCCTGACCAGATAGTTGCTAAATGAGCTTTGCATCCTGTTTGCTCGCGAACATCTTTAGCAAGGCGTATGTAGCCTTTTTCGCCTGTATACTTTTCAGGCTCTGCTTTAATCAATTCAACAAGAGAAAAATAGGCTTTAAATGGCAGGAATGGTATATTTGTCTTGGATTTTAGCGTTTGATTTTTTAT
>JACPBN010000007.1 GCA_016180275.1 Candidatus Woesearchaeota archaeon | reverse complement strand
TCACGCTATGAAACCAAAGTCAATAATGGCATTTCCCATTTTTTAGAACACTTGATGTTTAAGGGTACTACCCGGCGTCCCACCACTCTGGATATTTCCAAGGCGCTTGATAGCGTGGGAGCCGAATACAATGCCTATACTGCTAAAGACCATACTTTGTATTATATTAAGTTAGCTAACCAACATACTGAACTGGCTCTCGATTTATTATCGGACATGTTATTTCATTCAGTGTTTGACCCTAAAGAAATTGAACGCGAACGGGGAGTGATTGTAGAGGAAATTAACATGTATCAAGATAATCCTCTGATGCACTTGGATACGGTTTTAGAAATGGGAGTATTTGGCGAACACCATCCACTGGGATACGATATTGCCGGACCAAAACCCAATATTACTCATTTACCTCGCCAGGCCTTTTTTCGATTTATGCAGCAGCATTATCGGCCTAGTACCATGCAGCTTGTGATCGCTGGTAATGTGCCACATAATACACTGGCGTTGGCGCGGCGTTATTTTGGTAATTATACACAACCGCACCGGCGTTTGCGTCCGAAGCCATTTAGTCAATCGCAGCGTCAGTCAACCATCGTGTATCGTCACAAAGATACCCAGCAAACCCAGCTCGGTTTAGGTTTGGTGGCGTATCCGTATCATCACCCGTGGTTACCGGCCGCCCAAGTGCTGGCAATTATTTTAGGCGGTAATATGAGCTCTCGGTTATTTATTCGAGTGCGTGAACGCCAAGGCTTATGTTATTCCATTCATGCCGAAGCTAGCTCGTATACCGATACTGGCATTTTTTCTATCCAAGCCGGAGTTGATAATCAGCGGATTAATGTCCAGCTCAGAGATCTCAGGATTCTTCTCTGCAATCTTAGATGCTTTGATCAAGATATTTTTGAGCTCTTTAAATGCAACTGGCTTATCTCCTCTTACACCATAAAGAATCTTAGACAATTTCAGCTCATCAATCATCTGCTGTGCATCATGATCTTCGATTGGGCAGACTCTGAAAGAAACATCTTTCATCACTTCAACTAGAATGCCTCCAAACCCAAAGGCTATGACATGGCCAAATGTTGCATCTTTCTTTATGCCAACAAGCAATTGCTTGCCTTCAATAAATTCCTGGACTGATATTCCTTCTGTCTTTCCTGCAATCTTAAGTTTTTTCTTTTTAGAAACAGCAAGTAATTCATTGTAATGATCATTAAGCTCCTGCTCACTTTTTGCAATCTTCACTCCGCCGATGTCTGTCTTATGCAATGCTTGTTTAGAAATCAGCTTTAGTACAACAGGATAAGAAAGCTTTTGTTTTTTAATAAACTCGGTAGCTTGCTCATGCTTTTTTGTCAATAAAGAAGCTGCAACAGGCAAGCTTTTTGCTAGAAACTGCTCTGCTTCATGCTCTGCGTAGATGCCTTTTTTTAATTGCATTAAAAAAGTTAAGTATTGGTAATATAAATAATAGTATGTTTTAGGATTTTTTCTCTTCCATAATATTTATATAATAGCCTATCTTAATTTTTATTAAGAGAGATATGTGAATATACTGGTATATACTATCTCACTCAAATACATACAAAATATCTAATATACGCAACAGCAGGCAAAATTTCGGACTTAGCATTATGGTTGCGTGTTATTAAACCGCAGAAAATTCAGAAAAATAATTGCGGTGGAGTATAAAACAACTTTAAGCAGTAAGAAAAGAGGTTATCTGTGGATTTAACCAAGTTTTTCAAGGCAAAAAGCATTGCAATCATAGGAGTAAGCAAGAATCCTAATAAGATAGGCCATGTTGTCTTTAGAAATCTTCTTGACGGGCATTATCCTGGCAAAATCTATATTGTAAATCCTAATGCAGACAGGGTTCTGAATTACCGCAGCTATAAATCAGTTCTTGATATTAAAGAGCCTGTTGAATTGGCTGTTTGCTGTGTTCCTGCAGAGATTTCTTTGCAAGCAATAGAGCATTGCGGCAAGAAAGGAATTAAAGACGTAGTGATGATAACAGCTGGCTTTAGAGAAATTGGTAATTTTAAGTTAGAAGAAAAACTAGTAAAATTGCTAGACAAATACAAAATAAAAATCATCGGCCCAAATTGTTTGGGAACATTAGATACTTACACTAAATTAGATACATTATTCCTGCCACGTTATCGCATGAAACGCCCAAAGCCAGGCAGCATAAGCTTTGCATGTCAGTCAGGTGCAATCGCTTCCACTATTTTAGACCTGGCAACAACCGAAGGCTATGGTTTTGCAAAAGTCATCAGCTATGGAAATGCACTGAATCTTGATGAAGCAGATATTTTAGAATATTTAGGCAATGATGAAGAAACAAAAGTTGTCTGTTTATATGTTGAAGGAATAAATCGTGGCAAGAAATTCATAGAAGTAGCTAAGCATGTCACAAAAAAAAAGCCAGTAATTGCAATTAAAGGCGGCATAACAGAGGCAGGCAGCAAGGCTACTTTGAGCCATACAGGCAGCTTAGCAGGCAATGCAGCAATTTACTCTGGGATGTTCAGACAGGTTGGCATAATCCACGCTGCTTCTTTGGAAGAAATGTTTAATGCAGCAAGAATATTGGAAAAAGCTGTTGAGCCAGAAGGAAATAGAGTCCAGATAATCACTAACGGCGGAGGCTATGGCATAATTACAACAGACGCTATAGTTAATAATAATCTAGCTCTTGCGCAGATGGATGAGAAAAAGAAAAAAGAATTGCGCAAAGTATTTCCGCCTATAGTTGTTGTCAGCAACCCAATGGATTTAGTAGGAGATGCGACAACTGAGAGATACAGATTGGCGATTGACGCAGCTTTGAATGACAGTAATGTAGATATCATAATCGTGCTTGTTCTGATGCAGACGCCTTTGATCACTCCAGACATTGTTGATATCATTTCTGAATTTGACGAGCTGAGAAAGAAGCCAATTGTATGTGTTTCTACAGGTGGCGAATTTACGATGACCTTGCGCAAATCTTTGGAAGAGAACGGAGTGCCTTGCTTTACTTTCCCAGAAAGCGCAGTAAGAGCAGTTAAGCAGCTGGTAGAGTATTACGTTGACGGGAAGAAGTAGGAATATTTTTATATAACCGCAGGCTTTTTCTGGATATAGTGGGGACATATTTTAATCTGGCTAGAAATGTCTCAAAGACACTAGAGTAGGGGCCTCCAGTAACTGGAGATATGAGGCGAAAGCCGATGATATAATATTTCCATGAAGAAAGCCCCGGATCTGGGCGAGTGTTAGCGAATAACTATCACTTCAGAAATTCAAAATAAGCCTAAGGGAAACCTTTGCTTAAGGAATTCCCAGTGTCCCCACTTTCTTTAATTCTAGCTCGTATGTTACAAATAACAGAAAAGATGTTACAAATAACAGAAAAATTTATATATCCTAACTAGTATAGTTAGCTTATGACTTCAACAGAAGAGCATATAAAAGCTGCGCATGAATTCATAGAGGATATTAATGAGAAGATAAGGGCTAATTTGCTGGTAAAAAGGCAGAAGATAATAGGATTTTCAGCATCTGAAGCTTCAACCAACCTCTTTGCAGCCTTTCTTCATAAAAAAGAATTAATAACCCCGGGCTTTAATGTCAACCATAAGTTTTTTGCTTCTCTAAAAAGAGCTAATGATGTATTTAAGGAAAGTTTTGATAAAAAGGAATTAATTGTTGATCTTTTGATTAAGCAAGAGACTTTCCGTGAAAGATTATGCTATGGCAAACAAAAAGATGAAACCCTTATTAATGGTGCTGTCAAAAATCTATTTGAGCTCAAAAAGATATTGGAAGAATTACTAGGTGAGGAATTATGAATTCGCAGAATATTATATTCGCATACTTATATGACTTTATATCGATGCTTTTAGAAAGAAAAGAAGTTATAAGTAATTTAGACATGATAATATTATTCGGCTCTATGGCTAGAGGAGATTTTGATGATAAAAGCGACATTGATTTGTTTATAGAAATTAAGAATCTTAGCCATAAGAATACATTTGAGAAAGCAGTTAAAGAAGTTATTAGCAATTTTGATATAAAATCAGAAAAGACATGGGGGCTTAAAAAAAAATATTTCCCTATAAAGCCAATTATTGGCAGATTAAATGAGCCTGAGTGGGAAGAGTTGCATAGTGAAATTATAAGCACGGGCATTGTAATATATGGAAAATATGAAAAAAATCCTTCTGATTTGCAGCATGATGCATTAGTGTCATATTCACTCAATAAGATAATGCAGAATAAAAAAATGAATTTTTTGAGGAAGATGTATGGATACAAAAATAAAAAGGGAAAAATGATCTATGTGCAAAAAGGAATGGCTGAAGAGCTTGGTGCTGTTAAGGTAACTGTAAATCAAATAAAGGTAAGAGTGAATAATTTAAAAAAAGTGTTGGATATTCTTAAGGAGTTTAAAATACCTTATACTGTTAAGGAGATTTGGTGCAAATAATTATCTGTTACATATAATAGAAAAGATGTTACGTGTAACATAAAGCTCTTAAAAATATATGCGATAAGCGTCGCAGCAGCCCACTTTCTTTATTCTTCAAGTAATCTTTCAATCTCTTTCTTCTTCTCGATATTAAGAGAGACATGAACTTCATAGGTTTTCTTATATCTGTTGATAAAGCCTATCTTATACAGTTCAGCCAATGCATCTTTAGTCTCTTTTCTTCCGATAAGATGCTTTGGCAATCCTTTAAAGAGATTTCTTTCTTCTGTATGGGAAGCGCCTCATTTAGGCGGAGAGAAATTTCTCAGTTTTCTTAAAAAGAATTTTTGGAGTGAGAGGATGTCCATTATACTGCTAGAGAACTACCTATTTATTAATATTTTTCTGTTATTAACTAGCTGTATCAAACTAATACATCACTGTCTCAAAACGAAACATTTAAATACTAGCACATCTTTCTATTGCAGATGGAAGAAACAACTTTATTTGTGAAGTTTTTGGGAGACTCGCCAAAGATCAGGGTATTGGATATGCTGATAACAGGCAGAGAGTTAGAGTATTCCATCAGCGATATAGCAGAGCAGGCAAAAATCGGAAGAGCCACATTCTATAGGATGATTGATGAGCTGTTAAAAAACAAAATCATTCTGCCAGCAAAAAAATTTGGCAACATGCAATTGTATAGATTAAATCTTGATAATGAGTTCATTAAAGCCCTTATTAAGTTATATGACAATATGACAAGCCTTGCTTCTGATAAAGAGATTAAGAAACAGAAGTTAGAGAAGAGCCTTGTTCATTGATACATTATCTCATATTCTTAAATTCAATCTCAGAAAAAATCAATATCTCACTTAAACACAATCTTCCCATTGAACTCTTCCTGCTTACTGCAGAGCTCTTTGAATTCCTCCTTAAAGATCTTTTCATATTTATCAAACACCGTCTCTGAGATCTCTTTTGCCTGCAATTTTTTATATATTGCAAGGTATTTGTCATTATATGCCTTAAAGTCAGAAGTTATCTTCTTGCCTTCAGGAGTATGATACGCATGCTCAATTATTTTATGCCCTTGCTCAAGCTCTTTGTGTGTTGGCATATACCCACATTTATGGCATTTGTTGAAATATGTAGTGCTTAACCCAAACTTCCTGGTCAATGCAGAGAGATGTATGCCAGAGATAGGCGTATAATTGATCCATGCATTGCACTTTGGGCATAAAGCCAGTTTGTGGTCTTTATTTGTTGGCTGCATTTTACTAAAATAGAGAGATAATGATGATAATGATAATAAAAAAAGCCCTTGCCAGGATTTGAACCTGGGATATGCACTTTACGAAAGTGCCGTATTAACCGCTATACTACAAGGGCAAATATGAAATCACTTGAAACAAAAATGAATTATTAATAATCATCTATATGAATTATTAATAATCATCTATAAATTCTCAGACTCCCATCTTCTTCAGTATCTCCTCTTTATCATTCCCAAGATTCTTCTGGCATTCAAAGCATACAGCATGCTTCTTGCCTTTGCTGTCTTTGATATAAGTGCCTTTTATCTTCTTCAAAAACAATTCTTCTAGCTGTTTCTTGCATAGTTCGCATTTCATAAAAAAGCGCTAATAAGAGATAAATATAAAAAGGTTGTTGCTTCATCATAAATAATGCTCAAATCAATAAAAACCAGAATTGATAATCTTCTTAAGAAAGAAGGCATAAGAGAAGATGATAATTATGCCCTTAAAGTGATCTCTATCCCTGAAGAATTGACTCCAAAGAATGAAAAATATCTGCCAGACGAGATTAAGTATATTCTGAAAGAGACTCCTCATAACAGGGAAAAGCTAATACAAGTTATAGAAGAAGGCAAAGCTATTGGCGTAAGAATATTTGAAAGAACACCAGATGCTTTGTTGAAAGCAGTTTCTGATATCAGCATCAATAGCCAGCATTTCTGCATCACAACATGGCTTCCTCAATTGTTAAAAGAAGGCAAAAAGCCAATATTCACTGAAAACGATTATAATCATGCAAAAGCCCATAAGGTTGATTTGGACAAAGATCTGAACACAATCCTTAGGTACAAGACAAAGTTCAAGCAGGTAGTCTTGATTGACATAAATAATTCAGGCATCACAAAGCACGAGCAGGATTTTGTCGCGCATTTAAATGAGATTCTTTATCAGTTGGCAGTTGACTATATTATTTTTAGGATTATCAGCGATAATGCCCATGAAAGGACTGCAATTGCCCAAAACATAATAAAAGCAATGTTGTTTGTCGGTCCAATTGCCCACATTCTTGAGAAATATTCACATGGCTTTGGAAAGATATTTGCTGCAAGCGCAGATGATTTGTTGGGCGAATCTGCAGAATTAATGGCTCTCCGCGGCTCTGGATTTTCATGGCGATTCTTGTTAAAGAGATTAAAGATTCTTGTGCCTGTTTTTATTCTTGCAACATATGGTGCTTACAAAGTCGAGCATTTTTTTGTTTCAGGTCACATTATATTTGCAGGCATTTTGTTTGGCCTTAGCAGCGTTGCTCTTTCATTGACAACTGCCATACTCAGCATCAGCATGTATTATCACAGTGTTGAAACGCTTATAAAAGAAAGGAAATTAAAGCCTCATACAAGATGGGAGAAAGTAATTGAAGCGTTAAGGCAGGATTTTACTAACCCTGCAAGATTGGGATTATTGATTGGCTCTTCATTAGCGCCTATTACTGGCATAATCGCTGCAGTTTCCGGTTTAATGTACAATGGTTGGGTTTTAGCAGCAGTTGGCTCAACTGAGAGTATTGGCGCAGGATTGACTATAATCCTATGGAACAAGATCTCACACTGGAGATATCATAGAAGATTGGAAAGGGAGTTTATAAGGAAGAAGAGAGCATAAGAAGATTAAGAAACAATAAAATGCGTGAATTGATAAAGAATTCAAGAAACCTGCATATGTACAGGATAATTTATGGCTTATTTAGGCATATTGGCCTTATTGATTTAGAATCCTTGAGGAAGAAGCTTCTTCCTAAGCTCAAAGGCAAAGTTCTTGATATAGGTGTTGGAGACGCAGGCAATTACAGATATTATTCAAAAGGCGCAAAGGTAACCATCCTTGATTTTGAGAAAAAGATGTTAGAGCTCGCAAAAAAAACCGTTTCAGATAAAAAAAACTACACTTTCATCCATGCAGATGCGCAGGACTTATCGATGCTTAAAAAAAGTTCTTTTGATGCTGTTGTTGTGGTGTTTATCTACTGCTGTTCTGTTAAGGATTCAGTTGCTGCATTGAAGGAAGCAAAAAGAGTCTTGAAGAAAAATGGCAGGATGATTGTCATTGCGCACGTATTAAGCAAGAATTGGTTGATAAAACTGCACCAATATGTCATGGAGCCGTTTAGCAGATTAGTGATTGGCTCTGATATGACAAGAGACACTAAATCAGATATTTTAAATGCAGGGTTTAAGATCGTTGAAGAGCATACAACAGGCTGGACTGATGTGTTTAAAGTGTTCATTGCAAAACGCAAATAATCATAATAAAGATAACAACAATGAAGATAACAAAATCAAAGCTTTGGAAACATCCTGGATTAATGGCGACAATCTTAAAGAATTCTCCGCCCCTTGACCCATCAGTGATCCTCTTTAATTCTGAAGTTTATATGATAAAAAAGGGAAGTATCATCTCTTTCTTGACCCTGAAAAAATATGATGGATTTTACGAATTAAAGACAGCTTATACTTATCCTGGATACAGGAACAAAGGTTATGCGGAAAAATTGGTAAAAAAAGTTTTATCAACAACAGATTCAGATCTCTTCTTACAGTGTGACTCAAAGCTTGAGAAGTTATATAAAAAATGCGGATTTAAGAAAACAGACAAGATGAGTCTCCTTTTTCGCATCAGAGAGAATCTGTTTAACCTCTTTCTGAGCAGGATATTTGGGTATAAGATAATAACAATGAGAAAGAAATAGCAGATTATAGGATTTTATTGCATTAGCTAAAAAAACAAAATATCATCATCATTTCTCAAAAAATGCAAGTGTCTGCTTTAATATTTTGGCAGCCAGCTCCTTATTTCTGTTAAATGTTACATGATATGTGTACTGCTTAAACAAGATATCCCTGAAAAAGCCCATCAGCTTTTGGTCTTTAAGGCCTTTGGCATCATGATAGATTGACCTAAGCTCTTTTCTTAGCTCGTCTGACTCATAAATATTAACTAAGCAATTTTCAGTAACAAGAACTAATGAGTCTTTTGCGCAGTCAGCCCCTAACTTAACTTTAATCCCAAAAGATTTGAGAAACTTTGATAAGGTCTTATCTACTATTGTATTTCCCTGGACTGCAACATACATCTCATTTGTTTCCATGAATTTTTTCAGATGCGCTATATGGGCTCTTGAAACAGGCATAAATCCGATATTTCTTAATTGCAATGCTATTTTTTTGCCTTTCTCGCAACCAAGGAAATCTGTGTTAAGATTATTAAATGTAAAATCAATAAACTCTCCCACTGTATAGAATGTGGCTTCTGTCGTGTTTTTATCTATCAACCCTAACTTTCCTTTGGTGTAATTTCCCTTTAATTCCTGGCTGAATTTATGGAGATTATTGATCCACTCACTGTTTAAGGCATATTCCTTTCCTTGTCTTTGCAGTATGCCTTCTTCAGCCAGTTGCCCGACAACTTTTGACACGCCCTGATACGTTATATTCTTCTTGTGCTCTGACTTTATCGTGTTAAAGAGCTTCATCTTAGAAAGAGGATAATTCCTGCTTAAGACTGCAATGATCAGTGTGCTTATCGTGTCTTTCTGCGGAAATATTGTTTTTACATACATCTTTGGCTGTTAATGCCCTATAGTTTTTAAGCTTTTTGCTCTGAAACTTAAAGTTGCAGTTTTTGAAACCGAGGATATATTAACTACATCGAGTTTTTACTCTCCGGGGATTAAAATAGATGATGAGGATAAACGTACAAAATTGAGTCATAAGCATATTTATAGATTATGGGGATAATAAAAATGACAGACATAACTGAAGATGGAACCGTTATTGTTGAGGAACTGCTAGAAGCAAAGGTTAATGATTATCATGCATGTTCAGCAGCTATGCCTGAAAATATCGGAATCTTAGGTAAATTGTTTGCATACTCTCTTGGAAATGCAACAGGGAGAATGCTTGCGGTGTATAGAAAAATGTTTGATGAATTTGGAGCAGGAAAAGGAATAGAAGATGTGAAAGGTAAAGTTCACGGATTTGCAAATAGTGTTTCCAAAATAAATCTCCAATTACCATTCTCTTCACAAACACAAGCAAGAATATGTGGGCTAGTGGCATTAAATTATTCTGGCTTTTGGGATACAGTGGTAGAACTCTATTCTTCACTTATACAAGATATTAATCCAGATAGATCTGTGTCTATAGCTGAGCTTGTTGAAGAAATTAAAGTGGCTGCAAGACAACATCCATTAAAATATAGTGATTTACTTAAAAATAAAAGACAAGCAATATCCGACTTTGGTGTACTTATGGGCTTCACAGAAGATGAAACCCGATTAGCTCATTTAAAATCAGAAATGAATGAAAAAATTGCTTTATACTTTGATAGAGTTAGAGCAAAACATAAAGGAGGCAGATTAGGAATAGGCTGGCCTTTACCATTGCGAAAATTTTCAGCTGGAATAATGAACGCAATCTACTATGACACCGCAGCATCTGCTATACAAAATGGACTAGGAGAAAATTACGGATTTTTACCTGTTAATAACACAGGGCCTATCCCTTTAGGAGCTTACTGTTCAGCTGAGCACGATCCTGAAAAGTCTAGTTCATTTGCCTACAGAGATATAAAGCAGTTGTTTTTGATTAGAGCAATACCCACAGCTTTGATTTATCTTTCAGCGATCCAACCTGCATATGCACATGCCAAAGAAGAGATATTAGGACCCAATGATGAATCATCCCTACTCGGTCTGTCATGCTTGATGAGTCTCGGCACTATTTGCGAGGGTATGAAAAGATAGATTAGCTATTTATTATGCACGTAATCCCGGCAAAAACCTCGGCACTCTCTTCATGTAAGCAAGATACTTCTTCCCAAATCTCTGGATAAGCTCTTTCTCTTCCAATCTTGCAAGAAAATTAAATGCAACAAGCGTATAAATGAAGAACAGATAACAAATCACTGACCCTGTAACAAATGCCATCGCCAAAGCAAACAATATGTATTCTAAATACCGTGGATGCCTGATATAACTAAAGACACCTTGAGTTATAAGCTTGCTTTTGTATTTTTTAGGCAAAACTTCAGGCAATCCGATTATGGTCGTGAATGAGAAATCCTGCTGCCTTTTTAGGTCAATAAAAACAACTAGGCATGTTAATAAGATCCCAGCAAAAAATGTGTATCTTGTCTCTAAGCGATAAGCCAATATCTTAAAAGAGTATTTGAAGAGAATTATGCCTATCATCACCCAAATGGCCATGATCATAATATGAAAGCCAAGTCCAAATTTTCTTAAAGCCAGAAACTTAGAATGTATTACAAACCACCAGAAAGGCAATGGAAAAATATAACTGATGGACAATAAGGCAACTGCATCAAAGATGTTCATTTTATGTTCACTGCATCCAAATAATTATCCACTTATAATCAATATCCTCATTACCTATCTAAAGCAGTAGCGTACTAGCCAACCCAAGCAATAATATCAGCCCAAATATCTTCATTATCATCAGCCCAAACTCTCGAGCTCCAAATAAATAAGCAATCCCTCCCTTGACTATCGTATTACTAGACACTGCAATAGTGATAGCCGTAACAGCCACTTTTGAAGATATATCTCCTGCTAATGCCAAGCTAGACATGCTTAATGTGATAGCATCTACATCAACTAACCCAGAAAGCAATGAAGCAAGATAGATACCCTTGCTGCCATACAATATCTGCCCCAATTTTGCAGCAAATAATACAAATGCAAAAAACAGCCCAAATTTGATCGCTGGCAATAATGCAAATGGGCTTTTGAAATCTATGTGCTTTTTTGGCTCGCTCTTTTCTTTCTGCCAGACGACAAACGCAGCGATGAAACCTGTTAATGCCATTATGCCAAGCGGCAGTGCAACAAATTTTATTAATGAATTATTTACTACAAGAACTTCAAGCATTACTCTCAAAAACATTGTGGAAGAAGCAATCACAACTCCAAGCACAAATGGCCTGAAAACAGCAGTTGTTCTTTTGCTTTCCTGCGCCAAGCTGGTTGTAATAGCTGTGCTTGACACTATGCCTCCTAAAAATCCTGTCAGCCCAATGCCTTTTTCTGTTCCGACAATTTTTATCAATATGTACCCTGCAAAGCTTAGTGCAGAAATAAACACAATCATAAGCCAGATTTTATAAGGATTAAAAACAGCAAGCTGCGCAACCATTTCAATTGAAAAGAACGGCATGACTTTGATTATATCTGCTAATATAGGCACATCAAGCGGAGAATAGCTTTTGTTTGCAAGAAAAGGCAGAATAACTAAAGATATTACTGCAAGCTCCAAAGTAGCATATATCTCAGCTGTATCTACTCTCTTTACAAATCCAGCTAAAATTGGCCTTGTTGCAAGAACAACAGTAACGATTATCGTAAATATTATCGCAAGTTCTCTAAATCCGGTTGTTGTCATTGCACCCAATAGAAAGACAAGCAATGCTGCTACCTCAGTAGTCGCGCCTACTTTCTTATACACAAAACTAGTTACTGTATATCCTGCAATCGTAATAAAAAAGACTCCTGCTAAAGCAACAATAAATAATATATTAGAATTGCTCACATTTGCAAGGTAACCAGTGATCGCGCCAAGCAGAGAAATAAGTATGAATGTCCTCAATCCAGCGAATTCCTTGGCAACGCTTTTTAGCTGCCCAATCTCCCTTTCAAACCCTACCATTGCCCCTAAAGCCATTGCTATCAGGAAATTCAAGAATACATTTAGTTCTACCAACTTATCGCCCTCTTTTTTATACTATTAAAATCTTAAACTGAAATCTTAATAAAAAATTTATAACAATACAATATCAACAAATAATAAATTCAAGTATATAAAGATTACTCATACCTAAGCGCATCCACTGGCCTCAATCTGCTTGCTTGTCTTGCAGGCAGTAATCCAGCGATTGCACCGATGAAAAAAGCAAATCCTAAACATCCAACAACAAGCATCCAGCTAAACACTGGCTGCAAAATAGCATACCCATAACTCACAGCTATCTGTCCGCCGATGCTTGCAATCAGATAACCAAAAACAACACCAAGAACTCCGCCTATCAACCCTAGCATCCCAGACTCAAGCAAAAATATCAGCATTATATCTTTATTCTGCGCACCTACTGCCTTCATCACACCAATCTCTTGAGTTCTCTCTAATACGGCAGTATACATCGTGTTCATTATATTTACTCCTGCAACTAAAAGAGAGATTAATGCAATCAAGACAAGCACAGCATTGATGACATTCAGTATGTTTGTAAAAGTCTCAACTGCCTGCTGGAATGTCTGGATAGAAAAATCCTCTTCTCCTTTGTCAAGGCCTTTGAATCTTCTTAGCTTATCTTCAGCAAATTCTGCAAGCTCTTTGGTTGCAGTTTCTTTCTCGCTTCTCGCAATGCTAAACTGAAATTTGTCAACAAGCGAAGGATAAAGCTCTTCAAATGCCTCATCTGTGAGATATATGTTACTGTCATCCTGCGGATTTCCTATAGATTTATAGAACCCAACAACTTCAAAATCCTTGCCATTGATCTTTATTTTGTCTCTTAATCCTATCTGTTTCTTGAAGATCTTATTCGGTAGCTGATAATTATATCCAAGCACAATATCAAACTTATCTCCGTGCTTTAGCTTCCTTCCTTTATCTAATTTTAATGTGAATGCTTCTTCAACAAGCTTATATTCCTCATTCTGCCTGATGCCAAATATAAACACATATTTTTTCTGCTTGTCAAACTCTGTTTCTGCAACCTTGATATAAGTAGCAGCAACCTCTTTTATTCCGTTTACTTTTCTCAAAAAGTCAATCTCCTCTTTCTTGAGGAAGAATGTATCATCTGCTCCTGGAGCCTGCATTCTGCTGCTCTGGAACAAAAGCTTATCTCTGCCAGCTTCATTGCTGATATTATCAACATAGCTGCTAAGCCCTTGCCCAAAGCTCACTAGCGCAAATATTGCTGTTATTCCAATAAGTATAGAGAGCACAGTAAGCCAGCTTCGCATCTTTCTGTGCAATAGATTATCAATTGCATATTTGAAATAATCTGCTTTCATTTCGCATACCTCAGCGCCTCAACAGGGCTTAGCTTGCTCGCCTGAACTGCAGGCAATATTCCTGCAAGGCTTCCAATTAAATACGAAAACAGCAATGCGCCAACAATTAAACCAAATGAAATATTTGCTTGTATCAGATTGCTCCCCAGCTGCAAGCTTCCGATGTATGCAAGGCCTTTTGCTAATCCAACTCCAATGCCTATGCCTATTATCCCTCCCACCATCCCTAATAATCCTGATTCAAAAAAGAACAGAATAAACACATCCTCGTTTTTTGCGCCTATGCTCTTCATTATTCCTATCTCTTTAGTCCTCTCGATAACTGCAGTGTACATCGTGTTCATTATCCCTATGCCTCCCACTACTAAAGATATTCCTGCAATTATATAGACAAAAAGCTGCACTGCAAATAATGTAGAATCTAATGCAGCGAGATTATTGGCAGCAAGCTCAGCCCTAAAATCTTCCTCTCCCTCATCTACTTTTCTTGTCCTTCTAAGGACTTTCTCAATATTCTCTTTGACAATATTCATGTTAGCTCCGTCTCTTGTCTTTACAAGGATTGCGCTCACATCATCCTTCTTGTCAAATACTTCTCTCATAGTATCAATGTTCATAAAAACAACAGTATCGATGATAAAACTGCCTCTGCTCTCTAATATCCCTACTACCTCAAACTGCTTACCCTGCACAAGAATCTTGCTCCCTATCTTCAGCTTCTCTCCCAAATGGTCTTTGTTCAGCAGATGGTTTCCAACTACAACCTTAAGCCTGTCTCCATCTTTCAACAATCTTCCTTTCTCTGCCTTAATGCCGAGAATCTTCTCAACTTCTTTTCTTTGCTCACCATCTGGCATGCTTCCTACAAAATTGAAGCTTACCTTATCATCAAACTCAGTCTTGCCTGTCTTGATAAGTCTGCCAATTGCAAACTTCACTCCATTTACATCATTCAGATCTTCGACATCATCTTTTGTAAGCGGCTTAACGACTCCACTGCCTGGAGGCCCAAACTGCACTCCACCTGCCTGCACTGTAATAAAGTCTGTCCCAAGAAAACTGAACTGCCCGATAACAGCATTTCTTAACCCTTGTCCTAATCCGATTAAAGATACAACTGCAGCAATGCCTATGAAGATGCCTATCATAGTCAGCCAGCTTCTCAGCTTTCTTTTCAGCAGATTCTTTAATGCAAGATTGAAATATTCGTTCAGCATAAGTACCTCATACTAAAATAATTTCTGCAGAGTTAAGGCAGTGGCTACAGCCAATTTTGGCGAGCACAAATCAATAAAAACATCTTAAGTTGCGACGGGCGAACTTGAACTGGTAAGGTAGCAATATTCATAACAACTAACTATTCTAGCGAGGTTGCATCTTAACTATGCGTAGAGGAGGAGCAACTCTTCAATAATCTAAGCGAGTGCTCGCAGGCGTAGCCACTGCCTTAACTGATTATAATAAAAATATCTGATTAAATGCTCTTGCTTCTCCCGATAAAATAATATGCAGCTGCGCCGAACACGAACGAAAGCCCAATTATCACAAGCCAAGCGATCTTTTTGTTTCTTGTCAATCTGCTGTTGTAGCAGTCAACTAGCATAAACACCCAGAATGCTGCAAACAAAACTCCGATCATCCCGAATATTATCTGCATTGCCTTGCTTTCTGCCTTTTTGAGAGTATATTTGATGGCATCTTTCTCAGAGTAGAGCTTTAACGGCAATGATATCTGCCTGACATATTCCTTGTTATAATTGTCCTTGAATTTAGCTGTCATTTTCAATTCAATCTCTTTCTTCACTTCCTTGACATAGATGTTATAATCTGCGCTCTCAAAATCATCGCTCTCAATATTGCCCAAGTAAACATTCTTTGGAGACAATATTTCAAAATCACTGCTCTCTGCTAATTCAAGCGAGACAAAATTGATGTCGCTTGTGCCTTTGTTATAGAAAGAGACAACAACTTTGCCTTTATCTTTCTTGGAGAACACTTCTGTCTGGTCAATATTAACAGTATACTCTGGCTCACTCTTTACTGCAATGCCTAATGTGCTGTTTCTTGCAAAGCTTGTTCCAAGATTATTCACATATGTTATCCTAGCAATCACCTTATGGAGCTTTGCTGTGAGTGTATTGTCGCTTATCAGGTCGAAATCAACTTCTTCTGTCTTGTATGCAGCAAGCTCTTTTATTACTTTTACATTTGTTGATTTATCAGGTGCAAAGCTTGTCCCATCAATCTCTAGCTTTACGCTTACATCTCTTAAGTAATTGTCAGCATAATTCTTTAATCTCAGTTTTAGCTTGAATGGCTCTCCTGCCTTTATCTCTTCTGGCTCAAAACTATATTCTTCAATATTTAATATTGAATCAAATGTCCTCACTCTTACTGTAAAATCCTGTGTTCCTGTCCAGACTCCATTGTATTTTATCTTTAACTTTACTTTATGCTCTCCTTCTGTAGCATCTTTCTCAGCTTTTACCTTAAATACGACTTCAGTTGCTTCACCTATATCCTCACCGCCACTAAGGTCTCCTATACTTTCAGTTTCTTTGCCGAAAACACTTAAAGGAAACTCAGGCACTAACTGCACAACAACATCTTTAGCAGCGACTTTTCCCCTATTACGGATTGTAAATTTGAGCTCAGCTGTCTTATCTGGCTCTAAAGGATCAGGGCTCTGGCTTTTCAGAGTCGTATTTATAGTTGGAGTTCCTAATTCATTCACTGCAGTTACTGTAGGGAACACAAAGAAAGCTACCGCTATAACTGCTATAACTATCAACGATAACAAAGCAAACATCCTCAATAATTTAACTTCTCCTGCTAAATTTACTCTTGTCTTCGCTTTCAGATTGTTTGCTTCCATTTTTCTTCACCCTTTCTGTTTTATATTATTCAATCATCTCTTCAATTATCTTTAGTCTTCTCTTCCATCTTAGTTATGTTTAGTCTTGATTATCTTTCCATCTTTAAGGTATTCGACCCTGTTGGCAGCGTTTGCAACATAGCTGTCATGCGTAACCATGATGATTGTCTTGCCTTCTTTCCTGTTCAGTTTCATCAGGAAATCCATCACATTCTTTCCTGTGCTTGTATCTAAATTTCCAGTTGGCTCATCTGCAAGGATAACTTCAGGGTTATTTGCCAGGCTTCTCGCAATCGCCACTCTCTGCTGCTGCCCGCCTGAAAGCTCTGTTGGCCTGTGATGCATCCTGTCCTGCAGCTCAACTAATGCAAGCAATTCCTTTCCTCTTTTTATCCTGTCTTCCTGAGAATAGCCTTGAAATACCATAGGCAGCATCACATTTTCTATTGCTGTCAGAGTTGGGATAAGATTAAACTGCTGGAAGATAAATCCGATCTTTCTCCCTCTGATCTGCGCAAGCTCTGATTCAGATAAATGAGCAATATTATGTCCGTCCAAAGAGATTCTTCCTTTGCTTGGCACATCTAAGCATCCTACCATGTTGACACAAGTGCTTTTGCCAGACCCAGAAGGCCCCATTATTGAGACAAACTCACCTTCTTTGATGGATAAATCTACTCCCCGCAATGCATTTACCTTTACTTCACCCATCTTATATATCTTCCACACATTTTCCAGCTTGATTATTGTCCTGTTCATTTGCGTTAAATCATTTTATTTTTTACTTTTATTCTTTATCTTCATTTGTTTCTTATGGTCATTTAATCTTGCTCTTTATCCCATCATCCTCTCAATCTTATCACAACAACTGTTGCAATGCTCTCTGAGCAGTTTCAGTTTTAATTTAGTTTCTTTATCTTTCACATATTTCTCTCTGCTTTCAATTAATGCAGCTAATGGCTGTATATTGAACCGCATGATATTCTCTAAAACAGCATTGCTTTTCTCCAGGTTTGCAGAATAAGATTTCTTTCTCCCGTCTTTCTCAACCTTAACAAAACCAAACGCTTCTAAAATAGTCAAGCTCTGGCTCACTGTACTAAGGCCAAGCTTCAGTTCATCCTTTAGCTGCTCCTGCGTCTTGCTTCCGAAAAAATACAGCATTCCAAATATCATCCCTGTCGCAGAATTCATCCCAAATTTCTCGGTAACATTGCCTAGATTAGAAATAACTTCACTGATTACTGCATTATTCTCCTTCATTTTCCATTTTCTCTGAAAACCATGAAAAGGATAAAGTTGCCAAGAGCAGCTTTTGGGGGTTTAGAACTTTCCATTGCGGCCCTTGGCTATGACCATAACTTTCTGAAATTTCAAATAATCTGTAATTTCAGAAATTAAGCTAGTATATAAATGTTTTTATTTTCGGAAATATTTCAGCCTAAAATCCGGAAATTTTAAGGCACAATCAGTAATCAATCCAACGAATCATCCAGGATCTCCATCTGGTATATCTTTGCATCATTCCAAGTTTCGCTTGTCCTGTATAATGCCCAGAGGTATTTCCCGTCCCATGCCAATGCCCATGGGTCTTTGGCTGCAGGATATATCTCCCCGGCTAATTTTCCATCTTTTGTAAATTTGCAGATGCCTTTTTTGCAGCCTGCATACACCCAGAAATATCCGTCTGCATAAGTGATTGAGCCGCCTGGCGCCTGAAATTGGATTTCTCCAACTGCATTTCCTTTCTTGTCTAATTTCCAGATCTTCTCTCCATAACGATGGACTAGATAGAGAAACTCGCCGTCTGAAGCCAAGCCGGCTGTGCCGCCTTTATCTGCTTCAGGGATATCAAACTTATCAACTACCTCGATAAAATCTCCTTGTTTTGCACCATCTTTTAATTTGAATTTAAAGATTTTTTTTAGGCTGCCATCATTGATATAAAAATATTCTCCGTCATATGCCAATCCCCTTGGGCTTATGATGCCATTATTCCCAAATAGTTCAGTAGCTCCTGTTTCCGGATTAATTTTGATAAAGTCAAGGTCTCCACCGATCTTGCTATCTAAACTAAAGCGATAAAGATAGCCGTTTGCATAAACCAATGACCATCCAAAGTAAAGGCCCTTTCCTATCTTTTTAACTACTCTTCTTGTTTCATCTTGATCTGCATATACATATGGGAATTTATCTTCTTCATCGCCTGGTATATAAGGTATCTCAAAGTTTCTTATGTCCTGATAGTCAAAAATAGGCGGTTTTCTGCCATTAACCACCTGATTATTTTTTAGGTTACTCTTTACATTATCATCGATGGCAAAAAGAGTTTCTCCTGTATTCTGGAACTCATTATCCTCTACAGTCACTTGCGATTCCATGCCTGCACTTACTGTAAACTCGGGGTCATTGGTCTTTAAGACACTGTAATTCTCAAAAAAATTATTCTTGACTGTCCCCGTGCTCTTCTCAAAATGAACTCCATGATGCCCATTTTTAAAGTAATTGTCAGAAATGATCGCATCTTTATTGTATTGCTCTAGCGCAATTTCGTGGTAACCATTGCTGTAAAGTGTATTATTCTGGATGATCGGAGTTGAACGCTCTCCGTAAAGGCCCTCGCTGTTGATCCAGCGGATGATGGAATTAGTGATTGGCACTGAGGAATCGAACTGTGATATTCCAAGCTCTGCAAATTCCACAATGACATGGTCCAGTCTCGAATTCTTGCTGTGGTCGATATTAATATGCATCCAGTCTCCGTTGATAGGGTCTTTTGCATCTGAGGTAAACCATATCATCTTGTCTTTATTGCCTATTGCTCTAAGGTTTCCCTTGTTTACAGATAATCCTGCCCTGCCAAATGTCTTGTAGTCCCTGTCATGATGAAATTTCACTATGGTGCCTGGCTGGACGGTTAATGTAATGCCTTCAGGGACACTGACATAACAATTTACATGGATATTCCCTTCCCAAGTCTCATCTTCGGTTAACTCTCCGCATTTCTCTGCAAAATTGCATTTATTCGGGCAGCTCCAGCCGCAGTCAAGCCCTTCTTCGCCTTTATCATATAATCCATCTTTGCAATGCTCTGGAAGATTTTGCTCAACAAAAGTTTCTTTAATTGCATCTGATGGAATATTCTCTACTATGTTATTATCATCATATATATTATTAGCATTATTATTAGAAGGCATATCACTAGGGCTTTTGCAGCTTACAAATAAAATTAAAACAATCACCAAAATAGTAAATATCATTGTTTTTTTAGGCATAATAACCTAATATCTCAAAAGAATATATATCTTTCTATCCAATACAATTTTAGTATGTATTAAGCTAATCTTAAAAAAGCCAGAGCTGTGGCTGACGTCGCCAATTTTGCGAACACCTTTATGGATTCCTGCAAGAACTTGCCGGAGGTTCCATGAAAGGCAAGTTCCTTGTAATAAACTTTGCCAGTGTTCGCAGGCGACGGTCGAAAGGCGGAAATTTGTATACGCAGTATATAAATTTCCGACTTGAGACAAAGCCACAGTTCTGGCTTTTATCGTCTAAAGCCTAATACACACCAATTTTAGTCAGCACATGCGCAATATTTTTATACAGCCATGATAAATTAGTCAGCACGATGGAGCAAAATGATATAAAAGAACAAGAAAGCCTGCAAGAAACAAATACTCAGGAACAAAAGCAAGAATACCAAAAAGAAGAAAGTGCTAATCAGGATAATTTAGTCAGCGATGATACTAAAATAACACTCGCAGAAGAAAAAGAAGATTATGGCATCAGCGATAAGAAAAGCATTAATGTTACTATAGTTAGCATAATATCTATTGTCGTAATCATAGCAATCATTGCATCTATTCCTTACATCTACAATCCAGAGCCAAAGATAAGCACCGGTTTAGTTAAGATAAATGCGCCTCATCCTACTTCAGAGAAAGCAAAAGAATATGTCTATAACAACATCGAATTTATGCGCAAAGATGATTTTTGGTATGCTGATCTAAAGACAGGAAATACAGTATACAGCACAGAATTCTATTACGGGCCTAGAGAGATAGAAAACATACAGACAGCAGGCGAAAATGGAAACGTATTTGGCACGGCATTCCAAAATGAAAAGTTATATGTTACATTTGATCCGAATGAATCAAAATACGCTAGGTCTGAGAATAATGAATCTACAATGAAGTATGTTGCCTTGGCAGTTGGCCAGATAGACACTCATTTTATCAAGACATTCAAAAAAGAGATAATTGCAGCGTGCACAAACGAAGAATCTCCTGCATGCTTTAGCAGGCCAATAATAACCTGTGAAAATTCAACTGACACTGCAGTAATATTTGTTAGAGAAGCAGCTAAGCCAAAAATAACATTTGCAGGCAACTGCACAATAATTGAAGGCAGAGAATGGGATTTGATTAAAGCAGCTGAAAACCTGGTTATGAGAGCGTATGCGATAATTGGATAAAGAAACATGGAAGAAGAACATTATTTTTCTAAGAAACCATTAAGCAAAGAAATTATTAAGAAAATAAATGTTAATATTAAAAATACTGATTTTGAGTTTTATACTGCATCTGGCGTCTTTTCTGCAGAGAAGATTGATACTGGCACTAGAATTTTGATAGAAAATGTTATTGTTAGAGAGAAAGATTCTGTGCTTGATTTTGGCTGCGGAATTGGTGTAGTTGGAATAGCAATAAAAAAAATATTGCCACAGACAAAAGTTTACTTAACAGATATTAACGAACGCGCAGTCAGGATTGCAAGAAAGAATGCAGAGCTGAATAATATGAACATAACCGCATTCCAAGGAAATTTGTATGAAAGCATTCCTACAGAACTTAAATTCGATACTATAATATCTAACTTGCCTCAGCACGCAGGCAGAAAAACATGCTTCACCATAATTGAGCAATCAAAAAACTATCTTAAACATGGCGGGACTTTGCAGGTTGTTGCCAGGCATCAAAAAGGCGGCAAAGAAACTGAAAAAAAGATGCTAGAAGTATTTGGCAACGCAGCAACATTGGCTAAAGAGTCTGGATATAAAGTTTATTTGAGCAAAAATAATAATTGACATCATCTCAACCATAAAAGGCAGAGATTCCTTTGAGTTTAATTGATAAATACGCAATCGCTATCAATCTCAATCTTAAATGGTTGAAATTTCCGCTCACTTATTTAAGTATGTATCTCAGGAGGTTAAGGCAGAAGTTCCTGCTGCCGGCTCCAATCAAAGGCTTTTATTCGTACAATAATTTTTTTATCTTATTCTCTACTTCATCCCGAACACAACATTCACATTAGCCCTTACTTCAACATTCTTAGGCGCAATTACTTGAGTTGACTCCATTTTTGCCATCGCAGCAGTTTCAAAGCTTCTTGTGTCATAATAATAGGGCTGATAGCTGAAGCTTGTCTCCTGTATGCTTACAGCTTTCTTTAAATTCACTCCTAAGCTAGTTGCAAGCACGATTGCTTTCTCCTCTGCGTTTTTAGCTGCTTCATAGAGAGCATCTGTTTTCACTTCTACCTCTTTCTCTTTAGTCAGTCCAAATCTTATCTGCTCGACATTATTAGCTCCAGCATCAACTGCTGCATCCAGAAATTCACCGATCTTATCTATTGTTTGTGTAGTAATTTTAAGAACATGCCTTACTTCATATCCTTTAAACACTTGCTTCCCAATCCCTTTCTCATCATTTTCCCATTCATACTTAGGAGAGATTGTAAAGCTGCTTGTTTCAATATCATCTTTCTTAAGCCCTTGCTTAATTAATGCATCAATCACATTATTACTTGTTTCACTGTTCTTATCTTTAGCTTCTTTTGCAGCTAATGCTTCATTACTTACTGCAACATACATCTCTGCTTTATCAGGAGAAGCATCAATCTCAGAATTTCCAGAGACGGTTATTATGTTCCTGTTATATTTTGAACCATAGCTCTCATGATAAGAGCTTTTGTAATACCCTAGCTTAAACGCAGCTGCCAATAAAACAACAACAGCAATTGCCAAAATCCAATGGATCTTTTTATACGGACATTCTTTTTTTTCTGCCATAGGAATCCCTCTCAAATAATATAACATTTAATAATAGATTAGGATATAAATAACTTTGTATAAGTTCAAATAAAATTAAAGTGATATAAGAAAAGTCGGAAAGAAAGAAATAACCTGACAATTACTTCACAATCTCAACAACCTTTACATGGAAATTAAGATTCTTTCCAGCTAATGGATGATTGAAATCAAGTATCATCTTATCTCCTTTAACTTCCTTGACGATCGCATTCATCATATTGCCGTCTTTTGCTTTCAATGTCACTATCATCCCTTCTTTTGGCTCCATGTTCTGTGAAGTTACAAATGGCTGCTTAGGCACTTCAATTATCATTTCAGGGCGCGATTCACCATAGGCATCTTTTGCAGGGATCTTGATGTTCTTCACATCATTTAGCTTCATCCCGATAATTCCATTATCAAATCCAGGTATTACCTGCTTAGCTCCAGTCTGAAATTGCAATGGCTGTTTTCCTTCTGAAGCATCAAATACTGTGCCATCATCTAATTTGCCGGTATAATCAACCTTGACTGTGTTTCCTGCTTCAACAACATTATTTGCCATAAAGATTTCCTCCAAATGCAAAACTACATTATTTGCATAAATTATTCAGCTTTATTTATAATGTTTTCCAATGAGTTTAGATCAAAATCTGTGGCGACTGCCATTATTTGACGAACACAAATCCACAATAACTATACTAAGTTGCGACGGGCAATGCAGACCATTGACTAAGTGATTAACTTATGTGATGTTTTACCAAATTACAAAGTTGCATCCCTAAATGTAGAGGAGGAGCAACTCTTTTTTCTTTCTTTCCGGTGTTCGTCGGCAGTCGCCACTGCTTTTCGTTTAAATGTAATCACTTATCTTATAATCTTTTATATTTTTATTGATAAAACTGATTTCAATCAAAACAAACAGGTAGATTTAATAACACAAATTAAATTACAATAACTATCATGGCACTCATCACATTTAATGAAATCTTTGACATTATTTTAATGACAGCTGCTTTAGGCTATATATTTGCAGATTCATTCAGCAAGTTTGCACACAGCTACAAAAGGCATTTAGCGCCAGAATATAATCCATTGCAGGAATACACAACAAACAAGCTCTTTGCAGGCTACAACTGGGAATCATTCAAATTTGCCTGCTATGTGACAGCTCCTGCAATCATTTTACATGAATTAGGCCATAAGATTGCTGCATTAGCATTTGGATTGCAGGCAACTTTTCACGCAGCTTATAGCTGGTTGATATTTGGAATAATTTTAAAACTGTTAAATTCCGGATTTATTTTTTTTGTTCCTGCGTATGTCAGCCACAGCGGAGGTGCAACATATTTACAGTCTGCATTGATTGCAGCTGCAGGCCCAGGAGTTAACTTATTGCTTTGGCTTTCTGGCTGGCTCATCATAAAACAAAAGCTCTGCGGAAAGAAATACATTGCATTCTTCACTTTAACCAAGCATATTAACATGCTCTTGTTTTTCTTCAACATGATACCTATATTTGGGTTTGATGGTGAGCATGTGCTGAATGGAGTCATAAAAACATTTTTTTAGTTAAATCATATAATGGCTATTTTACATCAATTGAGGGTATAATTCCGAAATTAGTTCACAGATTTTGTTGATATACTTCTTCAGGAGTTTTATAGTCTGTTTTTTTTCATTAAGTTTTGGCATAATAACCGCCTCTTTATTCATAATTTAATGACCTAATAAAAAGTTGTTTATAAACTAAAGAAAATGTAAACCAATTATGAGACTAAACATTGTTAAGAATATCTAGAAAAATTTAATAGAATCAGATTCATTTGCCTTTTTCTCTCTCATGCCTTATCTTTTTCATCAGTGCTAGCAGCCCAAGAAGGATCTCTTTTGGCGTTGGCGGATTGCCAGGTATTTTCATATCAACTGGCAATATCTCTTCAACTCCATTATTGACTGCATAACCTTCCCTGAATATTCCTCCGTTGCATGCATCATTGCCAACTGCAATCACAAGCTTTGGCGCAGGCATTGCATCATAGGCTTTTCTTAAGGCAAATTCCATATTGTGGGTTACTGCCCCTGTTACGATCATGGCGTCTGCATGCCTTGGAGAAGCTACAAAACTGATACCAAATCTTTCAATATCATAATGAGGAGTTGTCAGGTTGACTAATTCTATCTCTGTTGAATTATCACTTCCGGAATCAACCTCTCTTATTGCAAGGCTTCTTCCGAATATGGTGTCAATGTGTTTCTTGAGCTCTATGCTGATCTTTTCAGTCTCTTTCTGCTCTTTGCCATGCATCATAAAATTTTCAGTTGGCTTTTTCCTGAATATGTTTAATATTGCTTCCATTTTGGTCCCTTCTTTATTTTAATCTTCTTTTAACGGATCGTCAATATACATTAATGCTTTAATATGAGTCCAAGTCAATTCTCTCCGCAGCGCAGAGAAAATCTCTTCATCCGGAAAAGTCTCCGCAGTGCGGAGACAATGCCTCAGCTGTTTTTCACTCCATCCTCTGCCATATTCAAAAGTCAATCTCTTGGACAAATCCTCTATTATTTTCTCTCCATATTCTGCCCTTTTGTCTTTCAAGATATCTGTTTTTATCTTCTTTCCAATCTGCCAGTATAATAAGGATAATTCTGAATTTATTGCAATTGCGACATTATTTCTTGCATTAGTTATGAGTTGTTTGATGTGCTGGAATATGCTTGTTTCTGATAGTGTCATTTTTTTCATTTTAGTTCATTAACCTCCGCAAGTTTTGCAATTATTTTATTTATCCCATCGCCTATCTCTAGCTTACCCTTAAGCTTAATCATATCCTTATCAACTTCCCATTTTAATATCTTGCTGTTGATTACTTTCAAATATTCTCTTACAAATCAGTCCCTGCATATGACAGATTCAGGCTTTTATTGATAAGCGGAAAATCAGGCACAATATTTCCTAATACTGCATGCTCTATTGCCTGCCAATTGCAGAAAGATGCTGTTCTTATCTTATATCTATAAATTTTACCGTCTTTTATATCCACCCAATGTATGCTCTGTCCTCTCGGCGCTTCAAGAATGCACAACCCAAACCCGTCTTTAGGAGTATACTCTGCATTTACATTCCCTTCTGGAACTGTGTTGATCAGATTCTGTATCATTTTGACAGATTCAATCGTCTCCTCTGTCTTGACTTCAAATCTTGATAGTACATCTCCAGCATACCTTATTTTAGGAGCTTGCATTATCTTTCCATAAATCCCATAAGGGTGATCAATTCTTGTGTCTATTGCTGCTCCTGAACCTCTTGCTGCTGGCCCAGTTATGTTCAAGCATTTTATCAGGTCTTTTCTTATTATGCCTGTTGTCTCAAGCCTGTCGATTACAGATGCAGTTGTATGGACAACTTTGACTGCCTTATGGAACTCACCAAGAAATTTGTTAAAATAATGATTAGCCCGTATAAGAGCATCATTTTTCACTTCTTTTTTCAGGCCGCCTATAGTTAATATATTTTTCATAAAACGCGAGCCAGTGAGCTTGTTGTTCATCCTTAATATTTCCTCCCTTAATATAAAAAACTGGCTTGCTCCTGCAGGAAATCCAACATCAATTATCATGCCTGCTAAGTCTCCCAAGTGCGAATAGATCCTTTCCAGCTCCAAAAGTATTGTCCTTAAGTGAAGAGCTCTTTTTGGCACATCAGCCATATATATCTTTTCAACAGCAGTGCAGAATGCTGTGCTGTTTGCAACACTTTCATCTCCGCTTATTGATTCTGCAATCGCAATAGCATCTTCAGCTTTCTTCTCTTCTGCAAATTTTTCTATTCCCCTATGTTTGTAGAACATCCTTATCTCAAGATTGTATATCACTTCACCAATAACGCTGAACCTAAAATGCCCTGGCTCTATTATGCCTGCGTGTATTGGCCCTACAGGAATTTGATAAACACCATCACCTTTCATCTCTTTAAATTCATAATCATTGCCTGTGTTTTCTTCCATTTCTTTCTTGAACTCAATTTTTCTAGGCCCGATATTCTCAATCTTTCTGTTTTTAAATGACTTAAGCAATGGATGAAACTCATTCTGGTACCACTCATGCAAAAACAATCTTCTTTTGTCAGGATTGCCATTAAAGTTTATTCCAAATCCATCCATTATCTCCCTTTCATACCAGAATGCTGCTGGAAATATACCCGTAACTGAGCTAATATTATTTGAGCTTATGTCACGAACTAAAACCAAAATTTTGTTGTAGCTCTTTTTTTCAAAAACATAGAATATGCTGAACTTCCCTTTATTCTGAAATCCTTCTTCGCAGAACATTGCAATTAAGACAAAGTCTGCTTTTGAGAGCATTGATGCTGCTTTCTCAACATCATCTTCTTTTACTCTTATGAATACCTCATTATTGCAGCCCCCAGACATTTCAAGCACAGTTACTTTATTTCCAAATATCTCTTCCAGTTTATGCGTGAATGCATTCATTTTATACCATTTTATAATATAGTTTAAATTTTATATAAATTTTTTATCTAATTTCAAATTATGTCATTCATAATCCAAGCTCACCGACTATATTATTCAATACTTGCTGAATTTCCTGCGGAATAACTAATCCAAGGACTAAGATTAATACTACCAGGATGATGATGGGCAGCTTCATCTCTACAGGCATTATGTATCTCTCTATCTTTTCCTGGGCATTGCTTTCAGACACAGATGAAAATAATTGTGTCATGAACATGCCAAATGCGCAGATGGCAACAAGCACCAGCATAATTATTATAAAAAATAATCCCAGAGAGAACTTGCTTGCTTCAATAAAGATCATCAGTTTAGGCAGGAAAAGCGCAAATGGCGGCATGCCTATAATTGCAATGCTTCCGATGATTAATCCTAATGATGCCAATGGCTGCAGCTTTATAAGGTCTTTTATAGAGTTTATGTCATTGCTTCCATACTGGCTGTTGATTACGCCTGCTGAAAAGAATAAAAGCGCCTTGATGAGAGAATGGACAAGCATATAAAAAATTGTCCAGTAGATAGAAGCTCTTGTGGCAATCCCTATGCCTACTAATATTATCCCCATATGCTCAATGCTTGAGAATGCAATGATTCTTTTTACATTTGTTTTTCTGACCATGTTAAAGCTTGCTACTGCAATGGTGATAACCCCAAATACGATAAGAAACCATGAGATTGAATTAACTGCAGGGCTATGCACTAAAAGGGAAAATACCCTTATGATGCCATAAATGCTTATGCTGCTTACAACTGCCGACAGCACAACGCTCACTGGAGAAGGCGCTTTTGCATATGCGCTTGGGAGCCATGCATGGAATGGGACAATCCCAGATTTTGATGCAAATCCGATGAAAATAAATATAAATGCAGCAGAAAGCAGTTTTGGCGATAATAGATATGCCGATGATGGACCTGGTAAAGAAGATAAAGATGATGCTGCAGTATTCTTTGTGCTCTCTATTAACACATTCCAGTCAAGTGTGCCTTTTAATGAAGCTTGGGTAGCTGAATATAATAATATTAGCCCAATGAATGAGAACAGCATTGCAGGGGAAGCTACAAACAGGTAATTAAGCGCAGCTTCAATATTCTCCTTTGCATTAAGTATTACTATAAGCACTGCAGCAAATAAAGTGGTTGATTCCAAAGCTATCCAGAACACGGCAAGATTATTTGAAAAGAATGCTAATATGGTAGCTATCAATAAAAGATTCATTGCTGCATAAAACAGCTTGATATTTTTCGGGTTAAGCTCTTTCAGCCTGATAAGGCTCCAAATATATCCATCCAGATAAAGCGATGCGAGAAAAAATATTAAAGAAGCGATGGTTGCCTGATACAAACCAAAATTATCCATGAAAAAATAATTTTTTGAGGTGTAATATATCGGCAGCTGCTTGAATGATAAGATATACAATCCAAGCACCATATAAGAGCCTGAATGCAAGAGTGAAAAGAAGTTCATAAGCTTATACGATCGCGACATTATAATGAATGCCAGTGCAGCTAGCCCTATTAGCACATAAATTAAAAGCATCATCCTAATTCAACTCCATTAATCCAAATACATGGCCAATCATTATTCCTATTCCTGCTGTTTTTCTTAGTTTTCATTATTAGTTTCAATAATATTATTTCCCCAATGCTCATTCTTGTTCCTCTCCTTCTTTTCCAAGCAGTTTTCTGAATGGATCAAGCTTAGCATGGAACTCTTCAATGCTTGAATCTATTCCAAACCCAAGCAACACAAGCAATAGTATAAGCATGACAAGATCAAGCAATATCATGACTTCTATAACCATCGGCAGCTCTGCAACAAAAAGGCTGAACAATACTACTCCGTTTTCCATTGTAAGATAGCCTATTACATCTGTGATTGTCTGTTTTCTTGTAAATATTATGATCATTCCCATAAACACAAGGGAGATTGACAAAGTCGCAGCTAGTGTAAAGATCCTGCTTAATGGATGCACAGGCTCAAGCCCAAGATCAGAAAATGCCCCATACATGAAGAATAGGATCAATATGCTCACAAATATAGTGCTTGTAGGTGTAAGATAATGGAATTCAACATCGCGCTTTATCTTCAGGTCTTTTGAGACTCTTTTTATTATAAAAGGCACCGCAATAACTTTGCTTACAAGAGTTATGAGCGCAATATAGATTAATGTTGGGTGTTTTTCTGAATAATAAATTGCCAGGGAGACAATTACTATGAGAAAAGACTGGATACTATAGATATTAATCATTGAGATAAGGTCTCTTCTTACAGTGATAAATGCTGCAGTTAAAATTATCAATACCAAAAATATCTTGATTATGTCAACTGAGATCTGGATGTCTGCTGGCAGCACTTTTTCTACCTGCTCTAAAGGATAAGAAAGTGAAGAAGAAAGTGCAGACGGGAGTGAAGAAATAGATGAGGAAAAGGAAGAGAATTCAGGTGTCTCTGATAGTCCTGATAATATTGCAGTTAGCATCATCTGAACACCTCAATTATGATCGTAAGGAATGCAAGGAAGAATGAGATCATAAACAGCTCTGGCACCTTAAACAGCCTTAGTTTTGCTGTTGATGATTCAAACAATGCTATTGCCACAGCTAATATTGTGCCTTTTAGAGAAAACCAAAGCATTGCAATCATGATGCTGACAAAAGTTATTGCTGCAGAATTTCCTATATTTCCAGTATTCCCTATATATCCAAACGGAACAAATATATTGATGAATACTGCCATAAAAAGCGTCTGCTTTATCGCATGTGAAGCTTCCATAAGCGCAAGATTCTTTCCAGACTGCTCAAGAATCATGGCTTCATGTATCATCGTTAGCTCAAGATGCGTTTCAGGATTATCAACTGGCACTCTCGCAGTTTCCGCTATGAGCACTACAAACAATGACGCTGCTAATAGTATAAGCGCAGGGTTTGCCAACACTATGCCTGTTGTGGATGTCAGTGTAAATATCTCAAAGAAATTGGTAGTCTTAAATACAAATGCAAATGCCAGCAGGATCAAGAATGTTATTGGCTCAAGTATGGCAGATAATGACATCTCTCTTGAGCTCCCCATACCACCAAAAGCGCTGCCTGCATCTAATCCAGAAAGCGCCATGAAGAATTTTCCCAATGCAAGCAAGTATAAAAATAAAAGTATGTTTCCGAAGATTGGAGAATTTGATGCATTATTAGGGTTAGTATAGTTTGATGTATTATTATCAGTAGTATGATCAGCATAAAATGAAAAAGTATTATTGTATGAAAACAAGACAGGGACAAACAATGATGCAACTATGATAACAGCTATGTTTATATAAGGCGCTTTTAGCATTATCCATGAAGAATTATGCGAGACAACAGTTTCTTTCTTAAAAAGCTTAAGCAAATTATAATATTGCTGAAGAACAGGCTGGCCTTTTCTTCTTTGGCATAAAGCCTTAGCTTTTTTTATAACTCCCATAAAAAATGGGGAGATAAGGATCACAAAGAAGGTATTCAAAGCAGCATAACCTATCATAGCTAATATGGGCAATGATTCTCGCAGAAATTTCTGAACTGAACCCTGCATAAAATTTTGTAGTATGGCAGTCATATGATAAACCTCATCAGGATTATTATTCCAAGGCATGCAATAAATAAATATGAGACATACGCATCTAAGCCTGCGCTTTGCAATCTAGATATTTTTCTTGAGACGAAATCAACGCCTGCAGCAACCGGCATGTACATGTATTTTTCAAAAAATTTTATTAAGCTGATCTCAACAAAGCCATCCTTGAATACACTCTGTGCCTGGTCATAATAATTCCTTTCAAGATTGCGTTTTGGCAGATAGAACTTTTTGAAGATATTTACTATAGGCTCTGAGAATCCAGATGCAGTATATTCTGTTGGTATTGTTGGGATATGTTTCAAAGGAAATTTATATCCACATCCCCATGTCTCGCTTTCTCTTATATTTTTTAGTTTTGATTTCTTGCCTGAATCTGCAAAGAACAAAGCAAGCATATAAGTAAGTATCAGCAGAATCCCAATTACAAGAAGGTTTGGTATAGAAAACTGAATCCCAAACATACCTGAAACTGCTTGAAAGATCTGAAATGAAAACACCCCAAGCAAGATGCATAACGCTGCCAATATCCCTGGCCCAAGAAGCATTGAGCTAGGCGCTTCTTTAGCATCTTCCGCTTTTTTTGAGCGAGGCTGCGCCAGAAATATGATCCCAAATGCCTTTACAAAGCAGGCAGCTGCAAGCGCGCTTGTAAGGGCTAGTACAGCTACACATACTACAAGAAGCATCTGAAGAGAATAGCTTCCTAATAGATACACATTGAAAAATGCCTGAAACAGCATAAGCTCGCTTACAAATCCATTGAACGGAGGCAATCCTGAAATTGACACGGCTCCTATCAAAAAAAGAACAGCTGTTGTTGGCATCTTTTTAATTAGGCCTCCAAGCTCCTCGATATTTTTTGTTCCTGTAGCATTTACAACAGAGCCAGCTGCCATGAATAAGATGCTTTTGAACAATGCATGGTTGAGGGTGTGAAACAAGCTGCTTGCCAGGCTTAGCATTGCCAATTGCGTAAGATTATTCAATGAAAAGATTATATACAGCCCAAATCCCATCAGGATTATCCCAATATTTTCTATGCTATGGTATGCAAGAAGAGTCTTTATATCATGCTCCTTTAATGCATAGATGACCCCTAAAATTGCAGAGAGTGTGCCTGCAACTAATATAAGCACTCCCCACCAAAGGCTTGCTACCGGAAGCACAAACATAATGAATCTTATAAGGCCGTAAATTGCAACCTTGATCATTAACCCCGACATAAGTGCAGAGATATTGGAAGGAGCAGCAGGATGCGCATAAGGAAGCCATTTATGGAATGGGATTATCCCTGCTTTTATCCCAAAGCCAAGGAAAATGCATAAGAATAGGATGGTTGATAACAGAGGAGTGATTTGCGGGCCTGATGATAGGGATTGCATTTGAGTTATCTCCAGCGAGCCAGTAATGTTATATATTATCGCAAACGCTGCGACTAAGAACAATGTGCTCAGCTGCGTCATTGCAAAATAAAATAATGCTGCTTTTCTTGTTTCTTTCTTATCATAATCAAGGCAAACTAAGATAAATGATGATAAGGCCATGATCTCCCAGAAAAATAATAATGATGCCATGTTTGCAGATGCTATCACAAGCGCCATTGATAAAATGAAAATAGACATAAGGCCAGTAAGGACATTCTTTCTTGTCTTATACTCATAATGCTCAATATAGCTTAATGAATAGACTGCAACAGCTAGCCCGACGATTGCAATTGTAAACATAAAGAATGCAGCAAGCCTGTCAATAAATAACCCTATCTGAAAAAGCGGATGGACCTGGAAAAGAAATATCCTTAGTGCATTTCCTGTATATAATATGGCAGATGAGAATGCCAGCATAGCGATTGAGCCAATCACAGCTGCAAATAAAGAAAACTTCCTAACTATTCTGGCATGTTTCACTGATATTAGCGGAATAAAAGAGCCAGTCAATAATGCAATCAAGCTGATATAAATTAATAACCTTATCATCTCTATTTCTCATCTCCTATCTCTTGAGTTGTGACTATAAGCTGATTAAAGCAATAATCTAAAAGTTAATCCCTCACTGCTAATGCAGCATGAGAATCAGCTTGTTTATAAATATTGCTGTTTGGCATATTCTAATGAATTGAAAACTAGATCTTAGTGGATAAGCCACATCACATACAATATCAATGTTTGCATAATGACATTTTCTCGTCTATAAACCGCAAACTTTATATAATAACGCCTATTTCTTTATCTATGCGCAGTATTAAATTAGGCTATTTAACAGCAACACAGGTTCTTAATTCTTTTACATACAT
The DNA here is from genome assembly GCA_016180275.1 of Candidatus Woesearchaeota archaeon. Lineage (GTDB taxonomy): Archaea > Nanobdellota > Nanobdellia > Woesearchaeales > UBA10200 > UBA10200. The sequence continues at coordinate 9,143 of JACPBN010000007.1, read as the reverse complement.
CAATCGCAAAATAACTTGTTTGTATGGAGGTTGCTATAATGGATCCTGACACTCAGGAATTATTAAAGACAATTGCAACAAAGACAGATGAGACAGAATTCTATACACCTATCCCTAAAGGATATAAATTAGGCCAGACAAAATTCATAGTTATCTTTGGCACAGTCATGTCTGGGTTAGGCAAAGGCATATTTTCAGCAAGTTTAGCAAAACTGCTTCAGATGAAAGGCCTGAAGATTGCGCCAATTAAACTGGAAGGCTACCTTAACATTGACTCAGGAACATTAAACCCATATCGCCATGGTGAAGTTTTTGTGCTGGATGACGGTATGGAATGCGACATGGACCTTGGAACATATGAAAGATTTCTTGACTTAAATCTTACAAAATCAAATTTCACAACAAATGGCCAGATATTTACAAGAATCTTAGAGCGAGAGAGAAAAGGCGGCTATCTTGGCAGAGACGTCCAGTTTATCCCTCATGTTACAGGAGAGATTAAAAACCAGTTGAGACATCTTGCATTATCATCAAAGGCAGATGTGATTGCAATTGAAATTGGCGGCACAGTTGGAGATATTGAGAATCAGCATTACATTGAAGCCATGAGAGAGCTTGCATATGAAGAAGGCAAGTATAATGTTTGCTTTGTCGCATTAAGCTATGTTCTTGAGCCAAAATCTTTAGGCGAGCAGAAAAGCAAGGCAGCTCAACTTGGCATAAAAAGATTATTAGAGCAAGGAATACAGCCAGACATAATTGCATTGAGAGCAGCAAATAAAGTGACTGACAAAGTAAAAGAGAAAGTCAGCATGTTTTCTAATGTGCCATTGAGCAGAGTTGTAAGCATGCATGATGTTGATAGCGTATATTTGATTCCTGGGCTGTTGAAAGAAGCAAAGATAGACGAACAAGTTTTAGAGATATTGCATTTTGACAAGAATGATAAGAAGAAGCTTAATCCAAAAGCTGAAGCTGCAGAATTCAAGAGATGGGGAGAATTTATTGCCGGTATTAAGGATTACAAGCAGCAGATTACAGTTGGCATTACTGGCAAATACACAAGTTTGCGGGATTCTTATGCCAGCATAATTGCTGCATTAGAACATGCAGGCAGTAGGCTAAAGGCTGATGTTAGAATAAAATGGATTGATGTTGATGCTATTGAAAACAAAAAAACAACAGTAAAAGAAGAATTAAAAGATGTTTCTGGCATAATTGTGCCAGGCGGCTTTGGCAAACGCGGTGTAGATGGCAAGATTGCCTGTGTTAAGTTTGCCAGAGAAAATAATCTGCCTTATTTAGGATTATGTTATGGCTTCCAGATGGCAGTCATTGAATTTGCGAGAAATGTCTGCGGATTAAAGGATGCGCATACTACAGAGGTAGAGACTACATGCAAGAATCATGTGATAGATATTCTTCCTGAGCAGAAAAAGATCGAAGGCCTTGGCGGCAATATGCGCCTGGGCGGCAGGGAAGTTGAGATAAAGAAAGGCACAAAAGCATTTGCAATCTACGGAAATAAAACAAAAATAAGAGAACGTTTCCGTCATAGATATGAAGTAAACCCAGATTTCATCCCATTACTGGAAAAGAACGGAATGGTATTTTCCGGCAAGCATCCAAAATATAATATCATGCAGATACTTGAGCTGCCTAAATTAAAATATTTTATCGGCTGCCAATTTCATCCGGAATTTTTATCTAGGCCATTAAACCCAGAGCCGTTGTATCTTGAGTTTGTAAAGAATTGCTTAAAGTGATTTTTCCATCCCAAAACCGAATACTTTTTAAACCAATATTTTATTTCTAACGTAAAAATGGATGAAGAATATATTTCTAAAAAAGAAGAAGAAAGTTTAGAGAACTCAGAAGAATCTGTTTCTGAAGAGCAGCAGGATATTAGAGTTAAAGATATAAACACACCTGAACAAAAAGAACCTGCAAAAGACTCTGCTGCACAAGTCACTTCTATTGCATCAAAAGTGCCTGTCTCTCACACTCATGGCGCAGTAAAACATTCTCATTCAGAAGGCCATAAGACACACGAACATAAAGAGAGTAAACATACGAGCCATACTGAACATCACACCGTCCATTATGGACATAAACGAGGATTATTAGGCAATCTAAAGCACATCTATGAATTTCATTACAAGAAACTTCTTATCCTGACTTTATTGATGGTATTCCTGTCAATTGCTCAAGTAGGCTATCAGATCTATTCCACTTCTTATTATGTTGGAGAGGAATTTCATTTTGGCGATTTCATGAAGAAAGGAGTAAGCCTAAAAGGCGGCCTGAGCATTACAGTCAACAACGAAGAGCTTGATGTCTCAAGACTTGAGATCAGCTTATTAGAATCCCAGTTAGCCTCAAAATTCCCTAAAGCAGATATTTCTGTCAGGGAGCAGACAGATTTAGGACAAAGGATTTCCATCTCAATAGATGCGGCATTAGAAAGTGAGAATGATATTGATGAGTTTAAAAAAACACTTACTGGATTGATGCCAGGCTTGCAAAAAGATTTGATTGACAAGAACACAGTCGCTATTGGCTCAACTTTGGGAGAGAGCTTCTTTAAGCAGACATTCAAGGCAATGCTTGTTGCATTTGTGCTGATGGCAATTGTCGTATTCATCTACTTTCGCCAGCCTATTCCTAGCTCAGCTGTTTTGCTGGCAGCATTCTCTGACATAATAACAACTTTGGCGATAGTCAACCTGATGGGTATGCGAATAAGCACAGCTGGAATTGCGGCATTTTTGATGCTCATAGGATACAGCGTAGATACAGACATACTTCTTTCCTCGCGAGTTTTGAGAACTAAAGAAGGCACAATCTTGGACAGGGTCTATAGTGCAATGAAAACAGGGACAATGATGCTTATTACGACAGGCGCAGCTGTATTGGTTGCAATAATATTTTCACAGTCCGCAGATTTGACACAGATAATGACTATAATTTTGATAGGATTATGCGTAGATATGCCTTACACATGGATACAGAATGCAGGCATATTAAGATGGTATCTTGAAAAGCATCCGCTGAAAAATTAGTTAATAAGTTTATAATTGAAATAAGACTAATAAATTAACTAAATAAAAAAAATTAACAAAAAATAACAAAATAAATTACAATTAAATCTATTATAAAATGTCTAATCTAAAACAGATATTAAAGACCGGAAGAGTAATATTCTTATTGGTAGCTTTATTCATAGCCCTATATGCGATTCATCCTAATCCATTTGCATCTGGAGTTGCAATAAAGAGCCTTACTGCTAATAGCAGCGCAATAATCGCAGGCATAGAGAAGCCATTGCCAAATCTCCCTCCGATGTCCCGCGAGAGGATTTATGCAGTCGAACTTAATAATAAAAGAATCCCTATAACTTCTGTACTGGAATTCCATGAAACGACAAAAGATCTAAAAGCTGATCAGAGCATAAGGCTATTTACAAACAAAAACTCTTACTTATTAAAAACAAAGCCAATAACTGAAACCATAATAACAGGCGAGCTTGAAGCCAAAGAAATTCCTGTAAGCATTGAAAAGACCATCGTTGAAGACGGCAAAAACAAGACATTGACAGAATACATCACAAAGAACATAACTGAAAAAGTTAATATTACTCTGATAAATGAGACAAATTTTGAGCCATACTTGGTGGAAAGATCTGTCACAAAAACAGTTAATGCAACAAAAAAAATATTTGTCAACAAGACAATCACAAACATAATTGGAGTAGAGCCATTAGGGATTTCTGTCCAGAAAGCACCTACTACAAATCTGAGAAAAGGCCTTGATCTCCAAGGCGGTACAAGAGTAATCTTAGAGCCTGAAACCTCTCTCTCTGAAGATGAGATGGATATTCTTAAGAGCAACATGGAAAGAAGATTGAATGTTTATGGATTAAGTGATATAACTATCCGTGTAGTAAGAGACAAGCCGGCAATATTAGGTGGTTTGCCTAAATTCATCCTTGTAGAGATTCCTGGCGCAAATGAGCAGGAAGTTAAAGAGCTTTTAAGCAAGCAAGGTAAGTTTGAAGCAAAAATAAAGAATGATACAGTATTCAAAGGCGGTCAGGATGTGACTTATGTTTGCAGAAGCGCAGAATGCTCAGGCATTGACCCTAATCAAGGCTGTGGAGGATATGGCGCAAACTCTGTCTGCAGGTTCTCATTCAGCATTACTCTCTCTCCAGAAGCTGCTCAAAGGCAGGCAGATTTAACAAAACCGTTAAGTATAACTGGCACTGGCAGAGACCGTTACTTAAGCGAGCAATTGAAATTATACCTTGACAATCAGGAAGTTGATGCACTGAACATAGGTGCAGATTTGCGTGGAAGAGCAGTTACTGACATCCAGATCTCTGGTTCAGGCATTGGAAGATCTCAGCAGGAAGCAATATTTGATGCACTTAATAACATGAAAAAACTCCAGACAGTCCTTATCACAGGAAGCCTTCCTGTAAAATTGGCTATTGTAAGGACAGATAACGTCTCTCCTGCATTAGGAGAGAAGTTTATTAAAAATGCATTATTGATAGGAGTGCTTTCATTGTTAGCTGTATCTTCAATAGTATTCATCAAATACAGGAATCTAAAGATTGCTTTGCCTATGACACTCATGCTGGCAAGCGAAGTAGTTTTATTGCTTGGACTTGCATCATTTATCGGCTGGAATTTAGACATTGCAGCGATTGCAGGAATCATAATTGCCACTGGCACTGGTGTTGACCATCTTGTTGTCATCACAGACGAGACTCTTGCAAGAAGGCATGAAAGATTCATAAATTGGAAAGAGAAATTGAAAGCTGCATTCTTCATAATCTCAGGAGCATATTTAACAGTCTCTGTTGCCATGCTGCCGTTATTGTTCGCAGGCGCTGGGTTGTTAAAAGGATTTGCTCTTACAACATTAGCTGGAATCACTATGGGTGTCTTTATCGCGCGTCCGGCATTTGCAAAGATACTTGAGATACTGATGAAGGAAGGCAATTAATAATTCTAAAACTAATTTTGTATTTGTTTAGTTATAACAACATCAAAAGTGGTGGCGACTGCCATTATATGACGAACATAATTCTACAGTAACTGTGATAAGTTGCGACGGGCAAGACCTTCTAACTACACATTCATAAACACATCATGCAATGCTTTACTATTATCACATCTACTATCTGAGCGTAGAGGAGGAGCAACTCTTTAATATTACCTGCCAGTATTCGTCGGCAGTCGCCACCGCTTTAGAGGATTTTATCACACATGCTAAACAAATACCTAATTTTTACATGCACAAATTAACACTCTTCTAAATCAAATCCAAATCTTCCAACCCATAACTTTTTATACATTTAATTTATTCTGTCAATCCATGGCAACAAAAACATGGGCAGTCCTGCTTGTATTATTTTGTACAGCTATTACCACATCTGCTCAGGTATTCTATAAGCTTGGGGCAAATGTCCTGAAATTTGATATTCCCTTATTGATTACAAATTATAATCTTATAATTGGGTTAGGATTATATGCGATAGGCGCAGCCTTGCTTATAATTGCATTAAAGGGCGGAGAGCTTTCTGTTTTATATCCAATAATTGCAACAAGCTATATCTGGGTCACTTTTGCAAGCTCATATTTCTTTAATGAACCTGTTAACCTGTTCAAATGGCTTGGCATCATTTTCGTAATAATTGGTGTAACTGTTATAGGCTATGGTTCAAAAACACAGGCAATTCCTGCTGAGGTAATTTAAATGACAACTCCATTATGGTCAATTGGCGTAGTGTTATTAGCTAGCTTTGTCGGCAGCTATGGCGCAGTGATGCTAAAAAAAGTCTCTGCGCATATAAGACAGTGCATAAGGCATCCTATAAAAAATCCCCAGCTTATCATCTCATTGTTCTTTTACGGCATCGGCACAGTTTTATTCATAATCGCCTTGAAAGCAGGTGAATTATCTGTCTTATATCCATTAGTCGCAACAACATATATCTGGATTGCCTTCTTATCCATAAAAATGTTGAATGAGAAGATGAACTCTTACAAATGGTTTGGGATTGCGATAATTATAGTAGGTGTGTCATTTATAGGTTTTGGCAGCGCATAAAAATGACATACTCCAAAAATAAATCGTAACTGTGAGAACATCTTACCATTGCAAATACAACATCAATTGTCGCATTATCTGATTCCAAAGTACAGAAAACCAGTTCTTGTTGATAAAGTAAAAGAAGCTCTAAAAACAATCAGGAAACGTGCCGACTTAATTGGCTCTGGAGGCAGCTGCTAAGCTGCTATACACATATCAGCTGCTTAATGCACAACATCAATCGGAGACCTAATCCCTTCAAATCTTTTTCTATTGACATTTAAGTAAACCTGAGTGGTTCTGAGATCTGTATGCCCGAGCAGGTCACTTATCTTATTTATTGGAACATTGTTCTCCATCAGATGCGTTGCAAAACTGCTTCTCAATGAATGGCAGAACACTCTCCTGTTCTTATCAATCCTGGCAGCTGCTTGTTTTACGATCTCCTCTGCAGTCCTTGTGCAAACATGGCCTTTGTGGCTTGGAAACAGATAACCAGAAGCAATATCATATTCAGTTAAATATTGACTCAAGAAACCAATGAAGTTATCAGACAAGATAGAGATTCTATCTTTATTTCCTTTGCCAGCTATTATCCTGCATTCTTTGGCAGGTATGTCAATATTTTCTAATCTTAATCTAATTGCTTCAGAAACTCTCAATCCTGAGGAATAAAGCAAGCTTATCAGCAGCTTGTGCTTCAGATTCTCTGTCTTTTCAATCATCTCAAGAATAAACTCCTGATTATGCACAACAGGAAGCTTTTTTGCATTCTTGTAGCCAGGAAGATAAGCCAGCTTTCTGCTCATCACGTTCCTGTAGAAGAATTTAACTGCTGCAAGATAGCTGTTTATTGTCTTTGTTGCAAACTTCTTCTCCCTCAAGAATAATTTGAAATCCCTGAAATCATCATTCTTTGCATAACGCAGTTCTTTCTTGAGAAATCCTGCAAATTCATTCATGCCGGTAGAGTATGTCTTAAATGTTGCATGGCTAAATCCGCGAGACAATAATTCTTGCTTTAATCTTTCTTCATAATCTGTTGAGTTTAACATTGGTTCACCTTTTTATTAATGTAAGTTTAGTGCGCCGGCGACGGGACATCCGTGCTCAAAATGAACATTTCGAACCAGCAGGATCCAGGTAAGGATCACCGAATTTTGAGTTCGGCGCACTACCAAGTTATGCGACACCGGCATTGCACAAACGAAAAGCTTAAATAATTGTATACATTATTAATTATAATCCAGGTAAGGGTTACTGAATTTTGAGTTCAGTACAATACAAGTTATGCGACAATTTTTCTTTATTTTTTATTATCTGTTTATTATTCCCCATTGTCTCATAAAATCTGCCGGAGTAGGAGAATAAACTTCCGGCGAGAATTGCCCATCACCTGAAAATTCGCTGACATGGCTTGTATTGTCATACGTTTTATCTTTCCAGCAGCTATAACAATACACATAATTGGCTGATATCTTTTTATCACAGATTCTGCATTTTTTCACGTTAATCACCTTTTATTATTTCTTTCATGGATGTTTTGTGCGCCGTGGACGGGAGATCCGTGCTCAAAATGAACATTTCGAACCCGCATGTCCCTGGAAAGGACACTTGATTTTAAGTTCGGCGCATTAATGACTGTGCAGCTTTTTTCTTTATTTTTTGATTTTCTTCAATTATAGTAAAACAATTTGCATTTATAAATTCTGACCGAGAATGTCCAGTGTCCAGTGGATGCTATTTTCATGCTCAACGCTGTCTAAAAAAATAGTATAACCAATTTTAAAGCTGTCCAGTGGATTTCTGTATTCATCTGCCTCAAATGCCATGTAACAACTTAATCTGAAAAGAGCAGGTTAATTGGGCTTTCCATTGCATAGAAACCTTCATTGACCAGCTTCTCTCCTTTTATTGCTAAAATCATTTGAGGTAATAAAATGAAATACAAAACACTGGACATAGCAGATAAAAACTGCATAACATTGCTTAATTTAGAGCGCAGCATAAAATATGGACTGAACACAGGCAACCAGGGTATAATATACTCTGCCTTCAGAAGAGCAAATGAAATCATGCTGAAGCGCAGCAAAGAGATTGCAAAAACAGCAGGCATAAAAAAGCCAACTGTGCAGGAAATACTTTCTACCACAAACAATGAAACGCATAAGCTTGTGCTAAAGATGCTATTTGAGCTAAAATTAAAGCCAAAGCAGATAGTTGAGCTTGTCAAAAACAACAGAGGCGAAAGATATAGCATAAGAACAATCCAGAAGATAAGGGAGAATGCTCTTGACAAGATAAGGTGATTTTATTCAACTTACTTTAAACAGCTTACAATAGAGAAAAATTTATATATTTAGGTGAGTTTATTAATGCCATGAAAGCTGAAACTGTATGTATATCTAAGAAAGAATATGAGCTCCTTTTAGAAGAAGTTGGGATATTGAGAAATCCTAAGATGTCTGAAGCAATTGATGAAAGTGATAAAGCCAAGGCTAAGGGAGTTAAGCCATGGGAATTAGAAATCTAGAAATATTCTTTGTGTGATCCTGCAGCTACAACAATAATTTCTTTATTATCATCATCTATCTCATAGATAAGCCTTAGATCACCACCAAGCCAACAGCTCCATTTATCTTTAAGCTTTCCTTTGAGCTTATGGGCATCTAACTCTAATCTAGGGTTATTCTGCAAACGTTGTAACTTTTCTCTAACATCATTCCTCGAATTAATAGCTTCATAAAACTGTTTTTCAGCTTTTTTAGAGCGAGTTGTGAATTTATACATAATCTCAGCAAAGATTGCCCCCTATTTATACCTTTTTGTCAGTATAGATACTATAGATAACCAAAAACACAATCATCCTCTCCAGACATCAGGTCACAAAATTGCGTATAACACCTTCTAAGCGCAATATACAAGCTACTTCGCATAGAAGGTGTTATCCAAAATTGTTTTTGATATAGATAGGGCATACTTTTTAAAAAATAAAAAATAAAGAACAGGCTCTCCGAGCTTTCTTCCTGCCCTTGATAACA
>JACPBN010000069.1 GCA_016180275.1 Candidatus Woesearchaeota archaeon | reverse complement strand
GGCAAGTACCTACATTTCCTGAAGTGCCATTAAGATAATCAAATGCCTGATATAAATTATAATTGACTGCAGAAGCAAAACTGCTTAAAACAGCAACAAGAAACAAAAATAAGATTATTGTTTTGACATTTAGCTGTTTTTTCATTGTGCAGCCTCCTTTACAAGCTCCCATTTCTTTTTGAAGCTCTTATCGCGCTGCACCTTAAAGCAGACTCCGTTTACTGTCTTGGTCTCAAGCTCAAAACCAGATAAGCTATTTGCTTCTGTTACCTTAATGCAATCATTTTCTTTCTCAACTAAATAACATGATTCTCCTGACTGGCATATGCCATCTCCATTACCATCAAGCTTTGAATCGCAGATGATAGAATCTCCTGCTTGCCTGCATTCAAATTTATTGCCGATGTAATCAAGTGCAATGTTTTTTAGCCCAGCCTGTCTGGACATTCTCCTGATACTCTTCTGTGCCTTGCTGAACTGTTACATTTGCATAGGTATTATTCTCCTCAATATATACTTCTTGTGTAATATAAGCTGGCCGCTGTTTTGTAACCAGAGAATAAACAGGCTCTTGTTCAGAGTAAGTAACAACTTTATTTACACACTGCTCTTTCTTCTGAACGGATAAAGACGTGTTGACAGCATATACTATTCCAATTAAAAGCAGAACAACAGATAATATAGCTAGAATAAGTTTTTTGTTCATTGATACCAACCCCCTTAATATTTAAGATTATTAATAGTCACTAATTTATGCAAGGCAATCGCTTAATTAAAATCTAGGCAGTTGACCATAACTACCCCCCCGATAATGACATATTTAGAGAACAAATGTTTTGAGTTATATAAAGATTTAGAATGACTTACCAATAGTTAAACGAAATTTGGAGCTATTTGTAAATATATTCAAAAACCACTCACTTTTTTGACAGTGCCATACTGTAAACAATTATCGCAGCAAAGAGTAAAAATCCACATTCTCTCCGTCATAAACTCTTTCAACGCAGTCTGTGAGATTCTTCCAGCTCCATTGGCTTGAATAGTGCTTTGCGTTCTTGGATAATTCATTCTTGATTTTTTTATTATCAATCAGCAGCTTAATTTTTTCAGCAAGTGCCTTGCTGTCTCCAAACTTCACCAAGAACCCAGTTTTGCCATCCAGTACAACCTCTCTCACTGGTGGAAAATCGCTGCCGATACTAACAACACCTAAACTCTGCGCTTCTACCAAAGTCATTCCAAGTGCTTCTGCCTTACTAGGGCTTACAAACAGATCCAGGTTCTCAAAAAACTCTTTTTTCTTGTAATTGATTGGCCCTAAATAAACTAACTTATCCAATATCCCAAGAGAATTTGCAAGCGTAAGAAGTGTATTAAGATAATTATTGCTGTCAGGCCCTACAATGAGGTAAACCCAATCCAATTCTTTTAGCTCAGGCTCTGCTAATGCCCTGATTAATGTATCCAATCCCTTAGAAGGATGTATACGAGACAAGCTTCCGATTATAAATTTTTTTTGCGCTTTATTTCCTTTCAATCCTCTGAACAGCTTATCTAAATCCGGCTCTTTATTGCAATTATTTTTAGGGCTGTCTTCATCACTATTATTATCAGCTCCGCACAAATCTGCTTTAATAGGCGTAAATGAGCATCCTCCGCATGGTATGACAGAAACCTTTGCTGCATCTGCGCCTAACTTTACCAATGCATCCTTCTCGAAATGTGTCAGTGCAATTATAGCATCGAATTTATTAAAGAACTTTCTGCCAGAAAAGAATCTGTCATAAAAGGTATAATACAATTTATTCTTGAACGGAAGCTCAGCTGAATTAGTAAATATTGCAAACGGAGTAAATATTATTTTCTTGCCATGTTTCTTTGCATACTTCAATGCAATCTTCACATGCGGATGTCTGTATGCATGTACATGGATTATGTCTGGATTAAGTTCTTCTAGTTTTTTTCTTAAGCTGGGAAAATAAGTAAGAAACCCTTTATGAAGCAATGCCCTTTCCCTGTAGATCTCGATGCCTTCCAGAGTCTCATGCTTCTGGAAAATTATCTCCTCATTATGCTTTCTGTCACAAGTAATAACACTAATGCTGTATTCAGGATGCCTTCTAAGGATCTCTCTGCTTAAGTAATACACATGCCTCTCCATGCCTCCTTCAACTGGGTAAAAGAACGGCGCTACATGAACAATTTTCATTTTAAGCAATAGAATAATAGAGGGTTTTTAAAGATTGCTGAGAAAAGAATAGAATAAATTATATAAAAATAAAATATAATTAAAAAGCAACATGTCAAAGTCCTTAAAATAATGCATAAATAAATGGAGATAATGCAGAGCTCTGCCCGAATATTATAAGCAAACCTACAAGTACAAGCATGATTATGATGGGAGCCAGCCACCATGCCTTTCTAATCATCATAAAGTCCCAAAGCTCTCCTAATAAAGATTTATTCTTGCTCATTTTGAAGCACAACCTCAACTATTTCCAGTTTATTGTTTGTATTAATAATATTATTTTTAGGCTTAGTTAACAATGTGCTGTTTATTAATTTTTCGTATATTGCACTAGCTATAAGTTCATGGCCTATCTTATTAGGATGCCTGTCTGTCTGGCTCACTGCAATTGAATCAGTATCATACTGTGAAAGTGCAGGGAATAAGCTTAATGTCTCAAAGCCAAGCTGTTTTGATTGGTTCTCGATCTTTTCAAAATAGACTAATGTCTCTTCAGTCATTGTAAATGGCCTTAGTTCAGGTGTAAATACGATAAGAACTTTGAAATTATGCTTAACTGAGAGATCATAAAGCTCTTTCAGTGAATCCTGCACCTGACGGAAACCTTTGTAATCATCTGAATAAATAGTGTCAAGATAATTAAGATATTTCTTTTTTGATAAATTAACATCATTAAGATTTGCAATAAAACGGTCATTTTTTGAGGTGGCCTTTAGCTTGGTTACAACTGAGCGAAAATAAGAGTAAGAGATGCTCTTCCTGAGAAAAAAGTTATTTATTCTGCGCAAAAAAAATCTGATGCCTTTTTCAGCGTTAATTGTGTCTGACTGAGTGTCATCCAAGCTATAATCAAGAATCACAAGATCAGGAGAATATTTCAGGCCTTTTAATTTTAGCATCTCTATTTCCTCTATAGTATTTATACCAAATAAGCCTAAATTAATCACGTCATAATTTTGAGACAATCCATTATTAAGCTTGTTTTCAAGCAGAGTTGGATATATCCGTTCAACAGGAGAACCCATACCAAAAGTAAAAGAACCGCCAAGTTCAACAATTCTGAAAGTGTTTTCTGGTTTTTTTAGGGGATATTCCTTATCTCTTAAGCCATCGTTGTTTGTTTTGATCAGATAACCTTCAAAATTGTATTCAAGATTCGGAATAACTTCTATACCAAGCCTGTTGGAATTAGACAAGGTATAAATACGGGGAGTTGTCTTAAGCACAGAGCCTGGCCTTATGAATTCTGTAATACGTGCAGCAGCTTCCATTAAAGCCAAAAAAAACAAGATTGCTATAAACATGACAAGCATCCCATATATTATATTTTTTATCTTAGTCTTTTGCATAAATTTCACTGTCCCATAGATCATTTTGATTGTCTTCTCTCTTTACGAGAAATTTCCCTATAGCAAGATAATCAATGCCTGTTCCCATCATGCATTTATACGCATCATATGGGGTGCATACGATTGGCTCTCCTCTAATATTAAAAGAAGTGTTTATTAATATAGGAATGCCAGACAGCTTTCCGAATTCTTTTATAACATCATGATAGAGCTTATTCTGGAATCTTCTGACTGTCTGCAGCCTTCCTGAACCGTCTACATGTGTAACTGCAGGTATCTTTGCCCTCCATTTTTCTTTGACAGGGTAGACCATGAGCATGAAATCTGTAGCTTCAGGTATAGGGGTATCACATTCAAAATATTTTGAAGCATCATCTTCGCAGACAACAGGGGCAAATGGCCGAAAACTATTTCCACTAAAAACAATTTTTTCATCTCTTTTTACACATAATAAATTATATTTTGGAACAGTAACACAATACACTTTGCCACGATAATAAATCAGACTGCTTTGATTTTTTCTAATGTAAGATGTTTTACTTCCTTTATTCAGTCTTACGTAGTATACATCATTGTGATTTGGATTGTTTGATACTTCTTTTGACGTCGTGACACTATACCCTAATTTTAATCCAAGTTCCTGGACATTATCTGCTAGTTTTTTGCTTACAGTAGTGTATTTGTATTGCTTTGATCTATATGTTCCGTCACCGCGCATAAGTGCTTCAAACAAAATTTTTAGTTGCCTTTCAGATACTCCTAAGAGTTCTTGTGGAATAAACTTATCTTTGGCTTTGCCGAATTGCTTTAAATATTCAAAAAGCTGCTTGTTGCTCAATTTAAAACTCCCTGAATTATATCCCCAGTGGTATATCTTATTCAGGCACTTTTTTATTTTCTCATAGTGTTTCGATTTTAAACTTTGTGCAACGTAAATATTGTGATGCCCTTTATCATAACAAAAACATCCTTCAGAGATATAATAACCTAAAAATTCCAACCATATATCCATACGTATTTTGTGTAATTGCCATAGATGGCTATATTTCTTCCTATTAATTCTTGGAAGTAGAAAATATTTTTTTTCTTGCCCTTTCCATCTCTTGATAGCTTTTATCTGAACATTTTCTCGGCTAACTAGGTTTATTGCTTTTTCAAATTCAAACTGATTTTTATAAATACTGTCTGAGTGGTTTGTAATTTTTTTAGCCCAAATATTGTGCTCCGGAGTTACCAATAAGTTTATTCTTTTGTTTTTGAAATATACCATTTTTCCTGAATATTTATACTCTGTTTTTTGTTCTATTTGTTGATATACCAATTCATTAGTTTCTGGGTTTAATGTTGCTACCGCTTCATTTTTAGTAAGATCTTTGAATAGTTTCCATCCATTTTTTGTTAGAATTTGTGTTTTGTCATCATAACATTCCCTGTGCTTTACCTTTAGATTAAGGATCTCCTGCATATTAAGATTGCATGGATTTGATAAAATGCTACGCGCCCCAAGAGCCCTTGGGCCCCATTCCATCCTTCCCTGGAACCAGCCCACAACATTGTTCTCAAAAATAAGCCTAGCAGTTTTTGCTATTAAGTCTTTTTCATCTCTAAATTCTGTGTATTTTATTTTGTTTTTGTTGAGGAAATAACTTATCTCATCATCTGTGAATTCAGGACCGAGATAAGCTGTCTTTTGCTGATAATTTCTTGGATTGCCTAAGATTGTATGATAGATATAAGATGCTGCTCCGATGCTTGTGCCACCATCACTTGCATTTGGCTGGATCCAGACCTCTTTGAACTTTGTTTTTGACAGGATCTTTCCATTGTATACGCAGTTTAGGGCAACTCCTCCTGCAATAACTAAATTAGGGCAGCGAGTAACTTCGTAAACATGATTCAGGATTTTTGTAAGAGTATCTTCTAATAACATTTGCAAGGCAGCGGCAATATCCTTATGGCGCTGAGTAATCTCAGATTCCGGATTTCTTATAGGACCATCTAAAAGCCTGCATAATTTTTTAGAAGGCATCCTGTCTGCATAATGGTAAGTGAAATAATCCATGTCAAACCGATAGCTTCCATCATCTTTTACATCAATAATCTTGGTTAATTTCTGATAGTATGGGTTTTTTTCCCTGTCCATTGTGCCATAAGGGCTGAGGCCCATCACCTTGTATTCACTATTATTCACAGTAAAGCCTAGATACGCTGTTATTGTTGAATATAATAACCCAAGTGAGCTTGGAAACCTTATCTCTTTCATAAGATGAATTTCAGTGCCCTCTCCCAAGCCATAGCTGGTCGTTGTCCATTCACCAACACCGTCTGTTGTTAAAATAGCTGCTTTTTTGAACGGGCTTACAAGGAATGAACTTGCTGCATGAGCAAGATGATGCTCAATAAACAAAACATCTCCCGTATAGCTTAATTTTTTCTTGATTATTTTTGGAACGCGAAGCTTTTCATTTATCCAAGATGGCATTGAACTGACAAATGTCTTAAAGCTATAAGGAAAGAGCTCTATATGCTGTGATAATACACGTTCAAACTTCAGAAAGGGCTTTTCATAAAAGCCGATATAGCTGATATCTTTAATTGTTATATTTTGGCTTTGAAGACAATATTTGACTGCATTTATTGGAAATGATGTATCATGCTTCTTTCTTGTAAAACGCTCTTCTTCAGCTGCTGCGACTATGGTGCCGTCTTTCAATAATGCTGCTGAACTGTCATGATAAAAACAGCTTATGCCAAGTATGTACATTTTTACCTCATTGCCTCAAAATTGTCTGTAATAATCCTCTAAAGGCTTTTTCTTCAAGCCTAAGTCTGACCAATATGTAGGAGCCTGTTTAGATAGCTTTAATTCAAGAAGTTTTTTGCGTGATAGCTTTGCAAATATCGAAGAAACCCCTACACCAACAAAATATACAAATGCCAATAAGACAGTATTAATAAGAATCGTAATAATATTTCCAAAATTTTTAATGCCGTTTTTGAAGCCTGTAAAAATCTTTTTTAGTGTATCCATTTTCATCAACAGCAAATTCCTGTATAAAGATATCCAAATAATAATTAAGATATTACTGATTCAAGTATTACTTGCAAAGATTGGGTTTTCTTTAAATATATTTTGGTATATTCCTTTAGCTATAATAATCTGCCCGAACGCATTGGGATGGGCATCTTCAGGAGAGACCCAAAGAGTACGAGGTTCATTGCCTTTAAAGTAAGGAAGCAAATCTATGGCAGCAATATTATTCTTGGATGCTGCCTGCATCACAAAATCAGTAACTTCCTGAAATGGATAAGGGTCAAATGAATGCATCTCAGGGATAATCACGATATAAAGAGGTATATTATTTTTCTTTGCATATTCTGCCAACAAATCTATTGCCTTTTTCGCATGTATCCTTCCTTCAAAATCCTTTTCGTATAATGCTGAGTAGAAATTCTTAAATTGATTCTGCTTGAAAAGATTAATCTTCAGGTTTATGACCTTATCTGAGAAAAATGAGTAAGTATATGATTTCTGAAGAAGATACACTATGGCATTAGGATTTTTGTGGGTTATTTCTGCATAATTGATATAATAGGCAAGCACAACCATGTCTGGGTTGTATCTTGAGCCTTTTTCAAGAAACGAGTTCACTTCCATCTCAGAGTTGTAATTTCCAACTCCTGTATTTATCACTTCAATGTTTGGGTTATTTTCACGCAAAAGGCGTTCAAGTATCTTAGGAAATGTGTAATTAAAATCAACTCCCCACCCAAGTGTGATTGAATCACCCAAAATCATGATACGATATTTATCTGTAGTTACATCGTATCCATAATCTCGCCAGCCTATAGAATTTGTCTTTATCTCTGTGCCATACAAAAAGGACACTGCATTTGGCTTATGCTCATGTGCAATAAGCGGATTGCTGCTCAAAGCCTTTATCTCCTTTGCATATCTCCACATCTCAGTATTGTAATTGCTGTATAGAGGATATGCCAATCTCAATGCAATTTCAAAGAATAACAGCATGATTAAGATTACTGAAAATAGCAAAAAAAAATTCTTGTAATATTTTGTGGCAGATATTGCCTCTGATTTTTTCCGATTCATTGCAAATACCGTTTAATGATTTTCCCTACCAATACAACTAGAAGAGTAATTGCCATAACATGAAAATATGCCCATGTCTGGAGTTTGCCTGTAAATGTAAGGATTAAGAATAACATCGTAGTAAACAGGAAATAGCTGAAAATACTACCTAGCTTTTCCCCTAAATTTTCCAGTGATTTATCATTATCAAATTCCATTGCAACAAAGATTAGTTATAATGTATTTATAAATGTTGTTTTTGATAAGGCATAAAGATAAAGTATAATATTAGGATAGATAATATGCCTTTCCATATCTCCTTCTACTTGATAGAAGAATGGCGCTACATGCACCATTTTCATTTTAAGCAATAGAATAATAGAGAGTTTTAAAGATTGCTGAGAAAAAGCTACGGATAATTGCCGATAATTTCAACTTGTAATAGCTTTGCTTATCTTATCTGCCACCAGATAGTTGCCCTCCGGCACCAAATGCCCGTCGATTGGATAGAAATAGGAGACATCCTCATCTTCTTTCAGATACTGCAGCAGGTCAAGATAAGCTATCCCATTATCCGCTGCCCATCTTATTATTGAATCCTGCAATTTCCTGTCAACAACTTTGTCCTGCGAGAACACATAGCCGACCTTTTCTAATGATTTAATATATCTTGCACTGACCTGAAAGCTTGATGGCTGAATTACAAGCAAAAAAGGGAGATCAGGATAGAGCATCTTGATTTTGAGGAGATTATTTTTAACATAATTATCATTTTCAAAACGTTCTGTTAATTTGTCATAATAATTTTGGTTTTCTCCCAAAGCTCCCCGAGATAAGAGCCATGGATTGATCATGCCGTTGCACGCAAGTTCCTTATAAAAACTGCCTATATGGTATTGGCCTATCCAGTTATAAGTGCAATTACCTGTCTTGAGATTAATATTTTCTATCAGGGTGAATAATTTAGACTTTCGCAGCAGTCTTGAAAACGCAGAAGTATCTTTCTGTATATTATTGTCAACATAAAGCACGACTATTACTAAATCAGGATTATACTGCTTAAATTTTTTTGCTAGGGCATAATATTCTCTTAAGCCAGCACCGCTTACCCCTAAATTATATACATCATAATCAAGCTTATTATCGGCATTATGCCTTAATATCTGCTCCATATAATAATCTAGAGTCTGGTTTTGCTCAACGCCATCGCCATAAATAAATGAATTGCCGATCAATAATATCCTGAAGGTGTTTATATTTTTTTGTTTGATAAATTCATCATCTCTAAATCCATCTGTATTGATGCTTATGCTATAGTTATATTCATAATTAGATACATTAAATTTTTTTTGTGATGTGCTATGAGAGATGGTTCTTAAGCCTATTTCTGCAAAAATCAATATCATCAATAAAACAATTGACAATAACATATAATTTAGCCAGTTAGACTTAAAATGAGCAGATAGTTTATTTGGGAAAATCAACATTGCAGAAAATAACAGAGAGAGAAATGCTGTAATGGCCCATAATATGTACTGCAGGGTTATAGAGTTGATCTTGCCTGCATTGCTCATCAATTTTCCTGCGGCAATGGGATTAATAATGAGAATAACGAATAATAATGCCATAATAGATACCCAATATAAGATAGCATTATAATTTTTCATATAATGCCTTGCCTTTTTATCTTTTTGTTTTTTAGGTTTTATTGCCATAAAAGCTGCCGATGATAAAAATCTTAGTCATGTAACAAAGAAGAGTATTCATTATAAATTTGCCGATATTCTCTATGTATTAAGTTCACTCTACAAAGCCAAAGCATCAGCCTGCGAGCACTTACAAGATAATTTGATAAGTTGTGCTTCCTCTACGCAGGGTTTACTCGCTTTCTTATTCGTTTAGTCTCTCTTTGTGACGAGCTGACTCGCTTACTTGCAACTTACTGCCCAATTTTGCAAAATCGCTCTGGCGTATTTGCTGCTAAAAACATCACATTAAAGTTGTGGACTAGCAGAGCGATTTTCAAAAGCCCTACTTGGCAGGATAACTCAATTTGTGCTCGCAAAAATTGGCTGATGCTTTGGCTTTTGTGCTCTTAACTTAATACATACGAAAAGAGTAGACCTAATATACTAGAAGTGATTAATCAATTATTTGCAACTAATCGCAAAAGTTGAGTAACTAATATTATTTACATATCTCTTTAGTTGCACTAGCCCCAATTCTGAAAATATCTTGATAATTCTCTCTGAGCTTATATTCGCTGGTTTTTTCGTCTTTTATTAAACACCCAGCTGCAACCATCATTTTTAGCGCTGTTTCTCTGTCTTTTATGCCGCCTGCTGCTTTTATGCCAACAACATATTTATAATTATCATCTTGGTTGGAATTATCATCTTGGTTGCTTGTGTCTCCAGGTCTTGTTACTTTTGTTACTTCGTCAATCGCCTGCCTCATTAAATAAACATCTTCTATTGTTGCACCAACAGCAGTATCAACCATTCCTTTGCCATAATCTTTTTTAGGGACTGGGCTTTTTGCTGGCGTGCCAAAACCTGTTGATGTCTTGACAAATACTTTTAATCCTGAATGGTTTCTAGTGTGTAAATAATGTTTAGCTAATTTTGCCACTGTTTGTGTTGCATAAACAATTTCCTCAGAAGTTAAATAGCAGTTTTCTAATATCACTTTTAATACAATATCCTTTTTTTTATTGTTTGAGGTATATTCCCAGAGATGAAACATTACCCTCTCAATATCTTCTTTAAATCTTTTAGTGTCTTTATCTTTCAAGTACCCTACATTAATAACCATATCAACTTCATCTGCTCTTATTTTGACTGCATCAACCGCAGAATGAGCTTTTACATAGCTTGTTGCAGCGCCGAGAGGGAATCCAATCACGCAGCAAGCCTTTACTTGTGAATTTAAGTCATCTAAGATATTTGCTGCATCAGTAATCCTTCCTTCATTGACACAAACAGATGCTGTTCCTAATTCATGCGCCTCTTTTGCAAGCTTTTCTATGTCTTTTCTTGCTGCAAACGCGCTTAATTGTGTATGGTCAACCAAGCCGGCAAGCATTTTTCCAGTAGCTAATTTATCAATTGCAGAAAATTGTTCTGGTGTAACTATTGTGTTTGCATTTATGTTTCCTGCTGCAATCTCTCCAGAAATCCTCCTTGCTTCTGTGCCGATTATTAGTGTGTCTAATCCTGCTAATTCTGCCATAGCTCTCAAGAGCTTTGTGAGCCATGTATATACTTTTTTCATGTATAATGTATATTTGTACATTTTCATGTATTTTGGTAAAGTTTATAAATCTAATATTATTTCTAATGTTTTTTGGTGTGTGTTTAGATGGCATAGTTATATTTATTAATATTTGGGTGGAGGGTTACTATTATATAAGTTTGTAAGGCTTGTAGCTTGTAAGAACATGGTAAAAGGTAAGAGGAGTTAATTGTAAGAGGTAAAAGGTATGAGGTAAGAGGTACGATGATAACATCGTAGTTGTTCCCTCTTACCTACTACCTCTTACTTTTAACCATTTAATCCTCTTACTTGTTTTACAAGCCTTGTTAAAGGTGAAAACATGAAACGAAAACTAGTTCAGCATGGAAATACTTCTCTTACAGTTTCACTGCCAAAGAAATGGACAGATAAGTTTAACCTGAAAAAGGGCGATGAAATTGAGATTGTTGAAAAAGATGACAAACTATTTTTGTATCTGCAAGCAGGAAATATCAGCGAGAAGCCATTTAAAAAAGGT
>JACPBN010000068.1 GCA_016180275.1 Candidatus Woesearchaeota archaeon | reverse complement strand
ATTTACTTACAGATTAATTAACTCTGCTCGCAAAACTCTTGTAGTGTCACAGCTACTAACTATTCGTAGAGGAGGAGCAACTTTTTGATGGTCTAAGCCGGTGTTCGTCGGCAGTCGCCACTGCTTTATAGGATTTTATCACACAAGCTAAACAAATACCGGAAATTTAATAAGAAAATAATAACTACTAATCTCAGACAGGACACACATTCCCATGCTTTTTAGTGAGTAAAAAGTTCTCCTTGAAATCTATTGGCGCATCTATTATCCAGATGTTTTTCTTGTCATCTAACGCTCTCTTTAGTATCTTTGGAAAGTCCTGTGTTTTTGCAACTCTCACTCCTTTTAATCCAAAGCTTTCAGCCAATTTTACAAAATCAGGATTAGTGAAACCAATGCCATAAGAATGCCCAAATACATTATGCTGTTTCCACTCAATCATGCCATATTTGTTATCATTAAATATAACTACAACAAATGGATTTCCTAATCTTTTTGCTGTCTCAAGCTCCTGTACATTCATCAGGAAGCCGCCATCACCGCAGATGGCAACAACCTTCCTTTCAGGATGAACTAGCTTTGCTGCAATCGCCCCAGGCAATGCAACACCCATTGACGCAAGCGCATTATCTATTATGCAGGTATTCGGCTCATATGCTTCATAGTTTCTCGCTACCCAAATCTTGTGCGCACCTACATCGCTGATAAGGATATCAGTATTGCCCATCTGTTTTCTGACTTCGCCCAGTATGTACTGGGGCTTAAGAGGAAAGCCAGTATTCTTTTCTTCCTTGTCATACATTTCAACTATTCTTTTACGCAGATCAAAAAAGTATTTTGTGTCTTTCTTTTTCTCTCCTTGCAGCCTTTCTTTTAATGCCCTCAGAGTATTTGAGATATCCCCTACTATTTCTATCGTCGGATTATAATATTCTTCAACTTCGCTTGGCGTGAAATCAATATGAACAATCTTTTTGTCTTTCCTGAAGTTCCAGTTAGAAGCAGGAATTTCGCTTTCATCATAGCCTAGAGTGATTACTAAATCAGCTTTTGAAAATGCACAAAAATAAATATCTTCTTTATGCAATCCTGTATTTGAGAACACAGATAACAGTGAGTATTTGTTTTTTGCGCCTAATGCTCCTTTGCCCATCTGTGTCTGCACTGCATGTATGCCTAGCTGCTCAACAAATTCCCTTAACTGGTTAGAGACTCTTGTTCTCATGCTTCCATTGCCTGATAGAATTAAAGGATATTTGCTCTGCCTGATTAGTTCTGCAGCCATGTCCAGGGCTTTTGCATCTGCGCTTGGACGCCTAACTCTGGTTTTTTGAAATGGAATTCCGTTGACATCATGCTTAGCAACATCTTCAGGCAGCTCAATATGAGTTGCGCCTGGTTTTTCCATTTCTGCAACTTTGAAAGCCTTTCTTATAACTTCAGGAATAACAGATGCTATGTTAATGCCGGTATTCCATTTAGTTATTGGCTCAAATGCCTTTACTATGTCAACAAACTGAAAATTTTCTTTATGCTTTCTATGAACGCCTGCCTGGCCAGTGATTGCAACTAGTGGCGCATGCCCCAAATTAGCATCTGCAACAGCAGTCATTAAATTTAATGCCCCAGGACCTAGTGTTGAGAGGCAAACTCCTGCTTTTCCAGTTAATCTTCCGTAAATTGCTGCCATAAACGCAGCTCCCTGCTCATGCCTGCAATTAATGAATTTGATCTTACTTCTGCTTAAACTATCAAGCAGATCAATATTCTCCTCTCCTGGCAAACCAAATATGTATTCAACTTCCTCTGCTTCCAGGCATTTGGCAAATAAGTCTGATGCTTTCATTTCCTCACCTTAGTTATTAATACCTTATATTTAGTATCATAATACCAACTATATATAGTTTTTTATTTATAACTTTACTTTAATTCCTAAACATGATATTTATTACATATAATTCATTTTTATCACAAAAATTTTAAAGGAAGGATATAGACTTAATGATCATGTCTTTACCGGAAACATTAGCAGCATTGGCTACAGATTGAGCAGTTTATGATAGGTGTCCTGATATAGCTGAAAGGGTTTTTGGCAGTGTTAAAGATAATCCTGATAAATTAGAACAAGAATTTACCGCTTACAAGCAGCATCTCAAGGTACTGAGCTTAAGGAGTTAGGTGCAGCATATAATTACGTCTTAATACCTGCACTTATGGAGACGGGGCATTGTAATGATGTAACACAAATGCTGGAGCACCTTGTTAAAGGGGATGTCACTTTTACCTTGCTTAATACATTATTGCAAAATATAGGACTTTCTTATGTAAGTGAATGCCTGACAAAAAGAAAACTGCTTACTCCCAAACAGCTTGATGAAGTAGTCTTTGACAGATTTGCTCCTGAATCAAGAGACACTGCTGCAGAATATCTAATCACCGATGGCATTGCAGTAATTGAACAAACTTAGGATAGCAGATACAAAGCAAGATTATATTATGTTACTTCTGGATTAAGAAAAGCTGAATCCTTAACAGATGGTGCAATAACTGCTAGTGGAGAAGCAAGCCTTCATGAAATTAATACTGAGTGTTATAAGGATTTAGAAACATTAAAGCAGGATATCAGAAGAATATTTAAGAGACATGAGATAGAGAATTATACCACTGTCCAATCAAACGATTCTAGAATGGCATCTTACCTCTCAAGACGATTTTTTATTGTAAAAACAGGTTTAGGCATATCTGCAAATCTTCCAATAGGACAAGAAATGCGAGGTAGATTTGAAGATGTGCCAATCTATAAGGATAAAAATGAAAGTGGTAAATAATTCAAAAATTAAATAATTTATGGTTCTCTAACATTCACTATCATCACTTTAAGCTCTGTCATCTCTTCAATAACATACTTAGGGCCTTCTCTTCCAAATCCAGAATTCTTAACTCCGCCATAAGGCTGGTTATCTACTCTGTAAGTAGGAACTTCATTGATCATGACTCCGCCAACATCAAGCTCATTAAACGCATACATGATTTTATCAATATCTTTTGTGAAAACACCTGCTTGCAATCCATACACGCTGTTATTTACTTTTTTTACAGCATCCTTAAAATCCTTATACTTTTGAACAACAACTATTGGCCCAAAAACTTCTTTTGCGCATACATTGCTGGTTTCTGGGACATTTGCAAGAATTGTCGGCAGATAGATGCTTACAACATTTTTATCTTTTTTACCGCCAAAAAGCAATTTGCCGCCTTCTTTAACTGCCAGTTGCACCCATTGCTCAACTCTCTGCGCATTCTGGACATCTACCATGCTTGCAACATCTGTCTTGTCATTCAATGGGTCTCCTATAACAAGAGCTTTGACTTTTGCTGCCAATTTTTTTGCAAATTCATCAAATACTTTTTCATGTGCATAAATCCGTTGCACAGAGATGCAGCTCTGGCCAGCTAATGCAAAACCAGCAATGCTTGTCCGAGAAGCTGCTAACTCAACATCAGCATCATCATGCACTATTAATGCAGCATTTCCTCCAAGTTCTAGTGTTACTCTTTTCTTGCCTGCTTTATTCTTTAATTGCCAGCCAACATCTGCGCTGCCTGTAAAAGTTAATAATTTAATTCTTTCATCTGTTATCAATGGCTCTGCAACACCTGTCTTGCACGGCAGGACGCTGAATATTCCTTCAGGCAAACTTTTGTCATTAAGAGTTATGCCCTCAAATATCTTTGCAAGCTCTAATGCGCACAACGGAGTCTTAGTCGCAGGCCTGATTATGATTGGATTTCCAGCAGCAATTGCAGCTGCTACTTTATGGCAAACTAAATTAAGAGGAAAATTAAAAGGCGTTATACCAGCGACTGGTCCAATAGGAAATCTTTTTACAACAGCAAATCTTCCTTTTGTGCTGGCAATAATATCCACCGGCAAAACTTCACCGCTTATTCGCATTGCTTCTTCTTTTGCAATAGTAAGAGTTAATATTGCGCGGTCAACCTCAAGACGTGCATCCTTAACTGGCTTTCCGTTCTCAAGTGTAAGTATCTTTGCAATATTCTCCTTGTTTTGTTTTAATGCACAGGCAACTTTCTTAAGTATCTCGCTTCTTTCAAAGCTAGAGAATTTCTTTGTTATTTCAAATGCTTTTACTGCGCTTGAGATTGCAGCTTCAACATCAGTTGGCTGCGCAAGAAATACTTTTGCAATTATGCTATTTTCATACGGAAATACAACATCAATAGCTTCATGAGATGATCTCCATTTGCCGGCAGTATAGAACTTGTATTCGCTAAGATAGTTGTTTTGTGATTTCTTTGGCTGATCCGCTATCAATCTAATAAGAGTATCTTTAGCTGATTTAATGCTAGCCTTTGAACTAGCTGAACTGGACTTAGATTTTTTCGAGCCTTTTGGGCGCCCTCTTTTGGATTTTTTCTTTTTTGGAATAATTTCACCTATCTGTTAGCAAACTCTGGATATCAATCAACAGGTTATTGCTATTTATACCTACCAGTTATTACTATCCGGATAATACTTCCTACCCCTAATTATGATATAATAAGCATAGTTAGAATTACTTGTTTATTAATCTTTAGGATGAGTTTTAGTCATTAAAAGGTAAGAAATCATATTATTTTTTGAGTTACAATAAAATTTTTAAAGCAGACATACTTTTCACTACTTTTAAAAGAGGTATTGTAAATAGTCGGGGGTTTCATAATAATGGTAAATAGTTATAATCTGGAAGATCTTGCATATCATCTAAAACCAAAAGCTGAGAGAAGACAAAAGCCATTAGAAGATGGAGAGTTAAAATCATTTGGTAAAATGTTTACAGACCATATGTTTCTAATTAATTATATAGGGGGTCAATGGATAAATCCAAGAATTGTACCGCTTCAGCCATTACAAATTCATCCTGCAGCAAAAGTTTTGCATTATGCACAAACACTTTTTGAAGGAATAAAAGCATATATGCATCCAGATGATGAAGTTTATCTATTTAGGGCAGATATGAATGCAAATAGATTAAATAATTCGGGTAATATTTTATGTATGCCAAATATTCCTTTAGAAGTTCAACTGGCAGCTTATCATGCCTTAATAGATGTCGATAGAATCTGGGTTCCTAGACAAGAAGATGCTTCTTTATATGTAAGGCCAAATATGTTTGCAACTCAGGCAGAATTTGGTGTTGCACCAAGCACAACTTATACTCTTTGCGTTACATTGTCTCCAAGCGGATCATATTATCCAGGTGGATTTAATAGTCCTGTAAAACTTTTGCTAACAAGTATATACCATAGGGTTGCTAAAAGTGGAACGGGCCAGGCAAAAGCAGGTGGGAATTATGCTGCATCATTAAGGCCACTTGAGATTGGAAGAAAATTAGGTTCAAAGCAAGTATTGTTTCTTGATTCTTTGTGTGAATCTATAACTGAAACTGGTGCAATGAATTTTGCTACAATTAATGCTAATGGCCAGATTGTAACCCCGCCTTTTACAGATGAGGTGTTAGCAGGAATAACAGCAACTTCTGTATTAGAATTAGACGGCAAACATGGGCTGAAGGTAACGCAAAAACCAATAAGATTAGATGAAATGGTAGATGGCATAAATTCTGGAACAATTACCGAGGCGAATGGTTTCGGCACTGCCGCAGTTATTAGTTCTGTTGGCAGAATTATTCTTGATCCAAAAGACCCACTTGCTAAAAAATTAATGCAAGAAGGGAAAGTAACCATAGAAGATGAACAACCTACCTTGAAAATAGGGAACGGAGAGGTGGGAGAAGTGACTAGGCATTTATATGATATATTAACAGGAATCCATCGTGGTAGAATCAAAGCACCTGAAGGTTGGCTAAAAAAAGTAGAAAGAAATTTTTCTGATTAATTTAACTAAACATAACTGCATACAATCTCTTTCTCAACAGTTTGCTCTGTTTTATTTGTTATACTTTCTTCAGTATAGAAACTTTTAACCACTTTTGTATTCTGATTATTAACTACAAACCTTCCATCCTTCGCCTTATCCATTATGCACATTATTCCTTCAACACTATGCACAGTATTCATTGCCTCTCTGATGCGGGCAGCTCCTTCAATTCCTTTAGTGAAGTGCTGTGCCATTACCTTTAATTTTTGCACAGAATGTGAAGCAGAATTTGCAGTAATTACCTCAAACTTATCTGCCAGCTTTGCATACTCAAAGAACATCTCAAACTTATTCGGCAAAGTTCCCTCGAGAATCTCCCTAAAAATGCCTGGATTTGTCATTGCAGCCCTTCCAACAAGCACAGCATCGCAGTTAGTTTGTTTAATTATATCTAAATAATCTTGTCTTGTTCTTATGTCTCCATTTCCAAATACTGGGATATCAAGCGCCTCCTTTACTGCACGGATGTAGCTCCAATCTGCTTTGCCAGTATATCCCTGAGGCACTGTCCTGCCATGCAGAGTAAGCGCAGAAGCTCCAGAGTCTTGTATAATCTTTGCAATTTTTATTGTCTGTGCATAACCCTCCTCGGGATTCTCCCTATCTGCCCTTCTCATCTTTACAGTAATCGGCACAGAAGAATTTTTTACCATTGTCCTAACAATCTCTCCTAATTTTTCTGGCTTTTCAAGCAAAGCAGCGCCTGCGCCAGTGCAAGTTACTTTATGCACTGGGCATCCTAAGTTTAAGTCGATCAGATTTACTTTGTCCTGCAAAATCCTGCATGATTTCCCTATGCTATCAAGATTTGTGCCAAATATCTGGATGCCAACAGGCTTCTCTTCTTCCACAGTCTTTAACATCCTCATAGAATTAGGAATCTCCCTAGAAATGCCTTCAACATTGATGAATTCGCTGTAAACAAAGCCAGCGCCATACTTCTTGCACAAAACTCTGAAAGCTACGTCACAAGTTATTTTTGAATGTTATGTTTGCGAACTTCATGTTATTGAGAAAAAAGCGCGTGTTTTATATAAATTTTGATGAAAAAATAACTCAAAAAAAAATTAAGATATAACTAGAATAATATGCTTAATTATTAGAATTTTTTACTAAAAATCCTTCTTTGAAGAGATATTTTCTAAGAGATTTAGGGGTATATGGAAGCAGTAAACCAATTATAGAAATGAATATATAACTATAAAAGTAAGTTTTATTATTTGTTAAAAAATACATTAAATTAGCAAATAAGAGAAGCGGAAATATGATTTTAGTGGCTAATGAGATATTTTCATAAAACCAAGATCTTTCATGAATTGCTTTATGACCTTCTTTTGTGACCAATGCTAGATTACCTATTTCTTTATAATTCTCTTTGTTGTTATCAATATGATGGACTTCAAATCCTAAGTTATCAAATTCTGTTTTTGATAAATGAAGTCCTGTTTTCTCATTAAGTTCTCTTCTAAATCTCCATCTATGGCAACGTTCTCTGGATTTGGAATCTTGAAATATTGGATATCCGTCATTATCTTTAATTGTGTTCGCCATATTGATGAATAATAATAACTTTAATATAAACCTATGGACTGACCAAACTTCACTGGCACCATAACCTACTGAATTTGCTACAACTCCATAACCTACTGCATCTTCAACATCTTCTATATCTACTACAACTCCTACATTTGCCATCTCAAGATACCCTATTCTGCCTTAGTATAGGCATAGCAAGATTTATATACCAGTGTCATATAATCGTATATTGGGGGTAAGTTAGAACTTTCAGGGTTTGCTTATTTGATAATAAATAAGATGATAAGCCACTACGCTATAATATTTCAGATAAAACTTTAATCACCCCTAAAAAACCAGGTGAACAGCATGGTAATACTATTTGACCAATTTAATCTGCCGGAAGACATATATGACATAATCTTTTCTACAGAGCAGCAGGATATAGTTGCAAGAATGCTTATCAACACAATGAAGCTGAATGGCGGCGTTATGAGCAAGACAGAAATGTCTTTGTTTGCAACAAAGCTTCATGAAGGCAACATGATAGTGACTGTCCCAGGCCCTGGCCCGATGAAGAAAGAGATAAAATTGAGTTATAACAAAAGGCAGTTCTATGACAGGATTTTAACGCCTATGAAAAGCATGGGCCTGATTGATTATGACTTGTATGCAAAGAACTACAGGATTTCAGACAAATTTAATAAGCTGATGATAAAAATTGGGCTTATGTGGCTAAGGCAGATAAGGTAAACTCAACTAATTTCTATTATTTTTTCTCATTGCCTTTAGTTTCATCTTTCTTGATTTTCTGTTCATTCTTCAAAACATAATAACTAATCAAGCCTCCTACTATGGCTGCGCCTAACGCCATCAAAAACGCATTTTGTTTACTAATGTAATCACTTTCCACGTCCTTTTCAATAACAGGTATTTTCTGGCAAGTGTATCTATAATCACAATAACTATCTTTTTGACAGTCTGTGTTTTTTCTGCAGTCTCTTGTTGCAAACCCCATAAACCACCAAAGCAGGACTATGATTAGTATGACTGTAAAACTCCAATGACCAAAGCCGCTTGCCTTTTTATTCTTGCGCACGATAATCCACCAAAATAGTATAATAGTAAAATATACCCTATAAATACTAGACCAAATTAAAAATTATAGGTAAAATACATACTTATATTGAAAGACACAAATATTCGGATATAAAATACACTCTTTCAATATTAGGAGAATACAACTATTGCCAGATTATTTTTGTCTTCGGCTATACTTGGTTTATAGCATAATCATTTATTTCTTCAGCCACTCAGCTTCTTCATCATCAAACTCAAAATACTCTGCCAGTTTATTCCCCATCACTTTGTTTTTCTTAAACATAATCTTATAATAATCCATGTCTTTAACAACTTCTTTTACAGATGAATGTATAGCGCCGGCTATTTTCTGCGCAATCGCTTTTCTCTTAAGATACTTTTGATTTGCAATCCATATTTTTAATATCCTTTGTGTTGGCTGATACTGAACAAATTTAGAGTATTTCTCTTTTTTGCTTACAGCAATGCCTGCAGTTAACAGCTCACTTACATAACTTAAAAATCTCCAGTGCTGCCATCTGCTTATTCTTCCGTACATCACATCTGCCCTGCTCAGTACATCATATGCCCTGGCTAAATCATCTGGCTTATCATACTCGCGCGGCAGATTCTCATCTATCCACAAAAATATTTTTTCTATCTCCTCATCGACATTGTCAAATGCCCTTAAAGCAATGTTAGGATCAGTTGTCTTAAAAACTTTTACTAGCGCCTGAAGCATACTCTCAAGCTGTCTTCTTCCGCCAAGCTCTTCAAGGTTTTCTTTGCTAATCTCTCCAGTTGTGGAAAGTAGCTGCAAGTCAGTAATTGCTCCTCTTAAATCTCCTCCAGCTCTTCTTGCTAATCCCTTTAATGTTAGCTCGTCATATTTTATTTTCTCAGTATCACAAATCCTCTTAAGTACGTTATAGACAGTTGTATATTGCAAGGAATGAAATTCAACTAGCTCTGCCTTTTTGCGCAGTGCAGAGAATTTCTGCTCATATGGAGCATTTGCGGTAATAATAATTGGATAATTTGTCGTCTCAATAAGATTCTGAATCGCAGTTAATCCTCCTCTATCCTCTCTTCCGGCAACTCCATCTAACTCATCAACCAAAAGCAGCTTTTCCTTAAAGAACAAGCTACGCTGCGCAGAAGAATGCCCAAGAACTGCATTTATCTGTGATTCATTCCTAAAATCAGAAGCATTTATCTCTAGCAACTCAAGATTAAAGTCATTTGCCAGTGCATAAACAGAGCTTGTCTTGCCGCAGCCAGGAGCGCCATGAAGAATTATTGCTCTTTTCTTTGCCTTGGTGACTGTCTTTCCAGACTTGTCTTTATTCTTAAAATTGACAACAAAATTCTTCAATGCAGCAACTGCAGTATCCTGGCCTTCAATGTCTTTAATAGATTTAGGGATATACTTCTTTGTCCATGGCAGAGAATCGTCTTTTTGTGACATAGTATATATAAAAATAGAACTAGTGTATTTATATTTTGTTGTTAATAGACTTTTTTGCACTTTTCTCATTAATTAAATCAAATAAATTAAATAATAGCAATGTATTTTTCTCAAATATGACACAAACTAAGGATAATATCAAAGCCGTCATCTTCGACCTAGACAATACTCTCATTGATTTCATGAAGATGAAAAGATTAAGCTGCGAAGAAGCTGTTTCTGCAATGATTGACGCAGGATTAAACATGAAGAAAGAAGATGCTTTAAAGAAACTTTTTGAGCTATACGATAAATACGGCATTGAGTATAAAGACATCTTTCAAGTGTTTCTGCAGGAGAACACAGGCAAGGTTGATTACAAGATCCTTTCAAACGGGGTTATTGCATACAGAAGGATCAAAAATGGCTTTTTATCTCCTTATCCCCATGTCCAGAATACTTTGATCGAGCTGAAGAAAAGAAACTTAAAGTTAGCTATAGTAAGTGATGCACCAAGATTAAGGGCATGGTTAAGGTTGGCAGCAATGAGATTAACAAATTTCTTTGATGTTGTTGTGACATATGATGACACTGGACAGAGAAAGCCTCATAAGCTACCCTTTGAAGCAGCGATTTCCCAGCTCGGATTAAAGCCTGAAGAAGTCCTGATGGTTGGCGACTGGCCTGAAAGAGATATCCTCGGCGCAAAAAGCCTTGGGATGAAAACTTGCTTTGCAAAATACGGCTATTCATTTGGCGTTGCGCCTAAAACAGAAGCTGATTATGAGATTAGCGATGTGGAAGAATTATTGAGAATTGTTTAATTTTTCTTCTTTCTTTTCAATAGTATTTCTTTTTTTTCTTGCTTTTTTAATTTTTTCTTCTTTATTGATTTACTACAGTTATTTTCCAGTGCTTTTATCCCAGGCAGTTCCTTGCCTTCAAAAAACTCTAAAGAAGCGCCACCGCCTGTACTGACATGCGTAAATTTGCTTGCTAACCCAAACTTTTCAACTGCAGCAGCTGAATCACCGCCGCCTATAATCGTAGTAACTCCTTTCAAAGTCATCTGCGCAAGATACTTTGCAATCTCCTCAGTGCCTCGAGAAAACTTCTTCATCTCAAAAACGCCCAATGGCCCATTCCATAGCACGGTTTTTGCGGTTTTTAAAATCTCTTTATATTTGTTTATAGTTAATGGCCCAATATCCATACCCATCCAGCCAGAGCCAATATCCTTTATTACTACTGTCTTAGTATTTGCATTTTCGGAAAATTTATCTGCAACAACATTGTCAATCGGCAATATTATCTTTCCAGACTTTTCTGTTTTCTGCAATAGTTGATTAGCAACCCCTATCCCATCTTCATCTACTTTTGAAGTTCCTGTGCTAAATCCTTGGGCACGGTAGAAAGTATATGCCATTGCGCCGCCTATAAGGATTTTGTCGCATCTAGCTAACAGATTGTCAATAAGCTTGATTTTGTCAGAAACCTTTGCCCCTCCTAAAATTGCAACAAATGGCTTGTCAGGATCAGACATCGCTTTGCCCATAACTGTCAATTCTTTTTCGACCAAAAATCCAGCGCATGAAGGAAGGAATTTAGTTATCGCATGCACAGATGCATGTGCCCTATGGCTTACGCCAAATCCGTCATTCACATAGATGTCTGCATAACTTGCTAATTTCTTTGCAAAAGCTTCATCATTCTTTTCTTCTTCAGGATGAAAACGCAGATTCTCCAATAGCACAACCTTACTGTTTTTTGGCTCTGGCAATTTGATATCAACACAATCCTCTGCCATAGTGACTTTCTGATACAAAACTTTCTCCAGGTGCTTACAAACACTTGTCAGCCTATATTTTTCAACAATTCTCCCATCTGGCCTTCCAAGATGTGACATAAGAATAACTTGCTTAGCTCCCTGCTCAAGCAGATAATTAATAGTAGACAGAGATTCCTTGATTCTTTTGTCGTTTGTGACATTCAGATCCTCATCTAACGGCACATTAAAATCAACTCTAACGAGAACTTTCTTGTTTTTGATATCAAAGTCTTTCAGTGTCAGGAATTTTAAGGCTAATTTTTGTTCTGCCATGGTATCACCTTTTTTATTATTTTGATTGAATTATCATTCTTACTTCTTCATAAAATTTTTCAGCCCTTTGCAGCGATGTCTTGGCCTTATACTCTTCTGCTACCTTCCCCATCTCATAAGTAAATATTTTTCGTTTATCCTGCTCATGCTTAAAGTCTTCTAGCAGCTCTAAAGCTTTTTTCTCGCTTGTCTGCAATAATTCTTCAGCGCTGTCATAGTTATCCTTATATGATTCTATAAAGTGTTTCTGCAGCTTTTTATCAAGAACATGAAAATAATATACTAAAGCATGATAGGTTGCTTTGTGTATTCCAGCATCAACATTAATCTTCTTATTATAATGCGCAAGCAATGCAGTTGCTGCAAAAAACATTGAATAATAACTTGCCGTTATAACCCACATAAAACTTTTTAGATTATCATTTTTATCTGCTGATATTGAGTAAATCCTTCTAGCAACATCAAGTGATTCAATACTCTTGCCTAAAAAATATTCTTGCCTTTCTGACTCAGGCTTGATTATCTTTCCATCATTGATCAATTGTTTAATTAAGCTTTGGCTTTCTTTTTCAACCAACATTGTGCATCCTCAAAGCTTCTAGAAAAGCTTCTGCGCCTTTTAATATTATGTGCCCTTTTAAAAGCTCATTGCCTACATTAAGTTTTTTAGGGTTAGACCACATTTCATGCAGGCTCTCATCAAAAGCAATATTGATATCAACATTAGCTGTCAGCAATGAATTTTTTGCATTTTTTTCGAACGAACCATAATCATATTCTGTAGGAATGATGAATAATAAGTCAATATCTGACTCTGGCTTTGCAGCTCCTTTGGCATAACTGCCAAATACTATGCAAGCGTATTGCAGTTTTGGAATTCTTTCCAGATCCTGCATAACTAACTTTAGTTTGCTGTATTTTTTAATAGCTTCATCTCTCCTCAATAACTCAGCTGTGATGTATTCTTTCTTGACTTCAGTAACACTCACTCCTATAAAAACTGACTTCCCTTGCTGAGCGCTTGCAACTAAATCTTTCTTAACCAATGACTTGATATTTCTATGTGTTTGTGGATAAGGGATTTTTAATGTTTTGGATATTTCAAGCATGGAATATCTTCTGGTCAGATCATCAAATAATAGCCCCAATATCCTTGATTCAGTCTGAGTCAGCATGTTATACCTTAATAGATATAATGTTATATCTATCTAGTTATATATAAAGTTTTTGGTTTAAAATGCGGTAGAGTTGTTTTCACCCTTTATAATCCCCAAGATTAATCTGCCCTTTCCTCTTGTTCTCAGGAACAGCAGAAATATTTTCTCCCAGCTGCTCTTTTATATTCAATGCTATGTTCTTTCCGAGTATCTGCGACAAGGTAGATAAATCTGTCTTTCTCAAATCTGCAATATCTCTAATTCTATTACTAAACAATCGCCTGGCACGCACCCTACCAATCTGCTTTAACTGCAGTAATGCAAGCAGTTCTTCTTTTGCGCCGTATTTTAATCTGATGCGCAACTTAATTATATCCTTAAGAAGCACTTGAAACTGCAACAGCCGAGCAAGCTCCTCTGCTGAATACAGCAGCCAGTCTGCGCTCTCAATATTGCCGTATACTTCTCCTGGCCTTACATTATATTTTTCCAGCAAATCTTTTTCCTGCGTTTCATTTACCCAGTCCAAAAACATCAAAGAAGTTTTAATTGACTCAAGAAACATATCATACTCATCTTCATACATTGATGGGACTTTCTCAAGCAAATATGGTTCATACTTTAGCATTTCTTGTTGGATTAACTCATACTCACTTGCTCTTACACTTAACAATGGCCTCATCTCAAGTGTGTTAGAAATCATCTGCAGATAAGAAAAGTCGCCTAAGCTGTAATGCGTATTCTTGTTTTTTAAGCTCTGCATCTGGACTTTTGCTGCTCTGTGCAGATTTGTCATTAACTTAAATGCAGTCAATGGATCAATATACAGCTCAGCAACTCTCTTGCCAATTAATGTTGCAGAAATCTTATTAATATTTTCATCTTCAAGCTCATCTGCGCTGACAAAATCTTTGGTAGACTGGATTTTAATAAATTCAAATTCTTCCAGCAAAGTTAAGACTTTATCTATGATCATAGTCAGCCTTTCCATATCTCCATACTGATACGCCCAGAAAGTCCGAGAGAAAAAATCTAAAAGCTGCTCTTTGTTTCTTACAAATTCTGTTGCGATCAAAGAGAGAACATAAGTCCTTAACACAGGCTCAACTGCTAGTTTTGACTGGATATCTTCCGGAACGCCACAGATATACCTGTCATATAATTCATCTCTCTCAGCTTCATTCTTGGAGATTGCAATTGCCTCTCCTTTATTGTCAAATTTTGGACGCCCTGCTCTTCCTGCCATCTGTAAATATTCTAATACAGGAATCCATGTCATGCCAAAGCCGCTATATCTGCGCAAATCTTTTAATACTGCCCTATATGCTGGAAGATCAATGCCCATTGCAAGAGTCGGAGTGGAGCAAATTATTTTTATTTTAGTATTCCTAAATTCTGTCTCTATTAATTGTCTTTGATTAGAAGTCAATCCTGCATGATGAAATGCAATACCTGATTTTAAGCATAAAGCCAGCCTTTCACACTGCTTTGTTGGTGTGCTTAATTCATGCAACACCTGATCTGCAAATTGAGAATACATTACAACATGCTCTTTCTCTACCAGATTTGCTTTCTTCAGATACAATGCAATATCCTCTGCTGTCTTTTCTGCGCTTCTCTTGGAATTAACAAACACAAGAGCTTGCTTTCCGATATTAATCGTATCTAAAGCTAATGCAATCGTCGCATCTTCATGGTTTGGGAGATTTAGAGATTGTTTTGCCGGCATTGTTTAGAATTATAACTGATTCCTTAGAGATATAATAATCTAATCTAGGTATTTTATTAAATATAAAATGGCCTCGCCGTGACATTCCTAATAGCAACTTTCGCAGCTAAAATTTTGAACACGGGACCTCTGCCTCTGTGAGTCATTTTTTGACATATCAGAGCAGCGCTCTAGCCAGGCTAAGCTACGAGGCCAAGTAATCCATTAAAATAGTAGTTTGTTTTTAAAAGTTTCGCCTAATCTCTCTTGGCTCAAAAAGCTTAATATAGGAGTGATGATATTATACCAAAATATAAGTAAAGAATATATACAGCAAGCAAAATAATAATAATAAATTTATTAACAACAATACAATAATTTAATCACACTATAATTTGTTCAAAGAGGCAAACATCATGGGAATGTTATCTGACCTGGATCTTACAAAACAGATCAAGTCAAAAAAGTTATATTACAAGCTGTTGAAGAAATACCAGTATGAGCTTTTGGAAGTCCAGAGAAGGATAATCCATGGCAACTTCAAAGTAATCCTATTGTTTGAAGGATGGGATGCTGCAGGAAAAGGCGGCTGCATTAAACGCATCACAGAAGTCTGGGATTCAAGGCATTTTAAGGTAAATGCTATCTCTGCACCAACTCCAACAGAAAAAGCACATCATTACTTATGGAGATTCTGGACACATATTCCTGAGCAGGGGCAGGTAGCAATCTTCGACAGATCATGGTATGGCCGTGTGATGGTTGAGCGCATAGAGAATTTCTGCACACCAGATGAATGGAAAAGAGCATTCGATGAAATAAATAATTTTGAAAAAGCTCTAGCCGATGATAACACAATTATAATCAAGTTCTTTTTGCATCTTAGTAAAGCTGAGCAAAAGAAAAGATTTGAAGCAAGGGAAAAAGAGCCATTAAAGAAATGGAAAATCACTAAAGAAGACTGGCGCAACCGTACAAAATGGAACAAGTACCTTAAAGCTGCTGAAGAGATGATAAAGAAAACTAACAAAAAGCATGCAACCTGGAACATCATTTCTGCAGAGCACAAAAGATATGCAAGGATCCATGCCATCAAGACAGTTATCAGAAGATTCTATGACGCATTAGGCGAGCCTGTGCCTGACATGAAAGTTGTGTTAAGGGAATTAGAAACTGAGCCGATGCAGTGAAGAGAGATAATTCTTTATTATTTATTTTTTAGATTAAAGAGATTATAATTCCAATCAATCCTGCACCCAATATAATCACAGGCTCAGGAATTTTTGTTTTAAAGACAAGAAGCAATGTTGCAAGAGATATAATTAGAGTAGTAACATCAACCAATGACTTTGTTGCAAGAACAACTACTGCGCCAGCCAATGCGCCAAATGCTGCAGCAGTGATGCCGTCTACAAATCCACGGACATAGACATTTCTGCTGATCTTTGCAAATATAGGTGTTAATGCGATCGTGACAATATAGACAGGCAAGAACATGCCTAATGCAGCCAAAGCTGCACCTTTCAAGCCTGCAACCAAATATCCTATAAATGCAACTGTGATTACTATTGGTCCAGGAGTTATCATTGCAACTGCCACTGCATCTAAGAATTGCCTTTCGTCAAGCCAATGGTAATTAGTCACAACGCCTCCGTATAGGAAAGGCACAATCGCTAATCCAGACCCAAACACAAACAAGCTGACTTTTGCAAAATAGAGGAAGAGGGTCAATAACAAGCTAGATGAACCTGCTGCATATAATGATGCTGGGAGAAAAAAAGCCAGCAGGCTTTTATTAGTTTTTTTGTTTTTATTCTTTTCAGTTTTTTTAATATTATATTTACTTTTTTTAACGCTATTCCTATTTTTTTCTATACTCTCTTTGCCTATTTTAGTGCCATTTCTCTCTTTTTTATTGCCTATCCCATTTACTGCAAAGATTTCAGTATGTCTGTATGCATACACCAGCATTGTCAGTATGCCAGCAGCTAAAAATGCCCAGAAATTTTCCTCTCTGGTGATTGCTGTCACGATAGCAAGCACAATTGCAATTGCCCATAATAAATGAGTATGAATAGTATTCTTTAGTAATTTATAGGATCCTTTTGCAATTACCGCAATAACTGCAGCAGAAATGCCATAGAACATTGCCTGCAGCCAAAACAAGCCATTAAACTTGACGTAAAACCATGATAGCAATAATACTATAAGGAATGAAGGCAGGATTAATGCAAGAGAAACTATCGTTGAGCCTATAAGTCCCCCTCTTATATATCCAATATACATTGCAAGCTGTGTTGCCATCGGCCCAGGAGCCAATTGAGCAAGCGCTAATCCATCCTTATATTCCTGCAAAGAAACAACTTTCTTCTTTTCTACTAAATCACGTTCCATTGATGCAGCTAAAGCAATTGGGCCACCAAAGCAGAATGTGCCCAGCTTTAAGAAATAGAGATAGAGATCTGATAGGTTTGCATTTTTTAGTTTAGATGAGTTAATTGCTTTAGCTATAGATTTTTGCATAGGAATAGAGAATGAATATTTTAATATATAAATCTTTTCTCAGCATAAGAGACTTATGTAACGCCAAATTGTTCTAGCCTATTAGTATCAGGAGCCTTATTATACGGTTTTCTTAATTCCACAAGTTCCTTCAATAAATCAGTAGTATATTTTACTGCTCGATCTAAGACTCCAAGTAGAATTGGAACCCCCTCACTATCATATCTAAAAGGATTTTCAGCTTGTCGAACCAGAGTTTCATTAACCTTTTTTTGGCAGTCAAAAATTGTGGTAACAAGTTCCTCGTACATATCTCCATACAGCTGTGCTACATAATTTCCAGGTCTGCCTGAAGGTCTGTCTGAAGTACGGTAAACAACAAGTTGTCCATCATTGGTAATTGCCAATATTTTTGCAATATCTTTAAAATTCCCACTCGAATCTCTAGGAATAAGTTCATTTACTTCACGATTTGCTTTTCTTAATAATTCCTCTACACCATCTGCACTTAAATTTGGAACATTGTGTGTCAAATCTGAATCTAATCTTGTTAACAACTCTTCTAGTGGATCTTCCATTTTATTACCCCCTATTTTCAAGATAAATACTGCATCCTTTTTAAATGTTT
>JACPBN010000067.1 GCA_016180275.1 Candidatus Woesearchaeota archaeon | reverse complement strand
GGATATCTATATCACTGCTTTTTTTATTCTCTCCTCTAACATAACTTCCGAATAATCCTGCTTTTATTACATTATTCTTTTTAAGTACAGGTATTATCTCTTTTTCTAATTTTAAGAGATTGCTTTTTGTTGCCATAATTACCATTCTTATAATAAACAATTGAATATTTAAAACTTACTGCTAAAATCACTTAATTACCTGCGCTTCTTCATAATCCTCTATCCCAAATGCCTTATAGCCTTTAGTTTCAATGGTATCTGCCAAATCATGGCTGCCTTCCATAATAACCTTTCCTTTTGCAAGTATGATAACTCGGTCTGGCTTCAGATAATTAAGTATCCTTTTGTAATGCGTAATTACAAGAATACCCATCTTGGTCTTCTCATGCACTTTATTTATCCCTTCAGAGATTACTTTCAGCGCATCAACATCTGTGCCAGAGTCTGTCTCATCCAAAACAGCAATCTTTGGCTCAAGAATGGCAAGCTGCAAAATCTCTGCTCTCTTTTTCTCTCCGCCGGAAAATCCTTCATTCAGGAAGCGAGAAGCAAATGAAGGATCCATCTTTAACATTGACATCTTTTCTTTTAATAATTTCAAAAATTCAGGCACAGGCACTGGCTTTCCGCGCAAAGAGTTTAACGCTGTCCTTATAAAATTAGAGACGCTCACACCAGGTACTTCCTGAGGGTGCTGGAAGCTTAAAAATAATCCTTTCTTTGCTCTTTCATCTGGCCCTAGCTCAGTTATATCTTCACCATTGATAATTATCTTGCCAGAATCAATTGTGTATTTAGGATGCCCCATCAAAGCATAAGCCAATGTAGATTTGCCAGAGCCATTTGGGCCCATTAAAGCAGTTACTTGGTTTGTATCTATATCTAATGAAATCCCATTAATGATCTTTTTACCTTCTACGCTGACTTCCAGATCCCTTATTTCTAAAAATGCCATTTTTACCCCACCATCATCATTCATTATCCTCTTTTATAATCATCTATGATTTTGTCGTCTATTTAATTTACCATATTATCTGCCTATTTTATTGCTTTATTCTTGCCTTCATATAAAAATATTCCTGCTTCTAATACCTTAAACCCTAATAATGCGCACTTGACCCTTATTGGCTGTAATGGGATGCCTAGATTCTTTATTACATCATTATTCTTCATCTTCTTTACATCCTTTAATTTCATTCCCATAACTTGCTCTGTCAGCATTGAAGTGCTTGCCTGGGAAATTGCGCATCCTTTGCCATTAAATTTTATTTCTGCAATTTCTTCTTTAATCTCCTCATTTCCATTTTTATCTTTTATCTTCTCTGTCTTTAACTTAACTGTTATTCCAATCTCATCTCCGCACAGAGGATTGTTGTCAGCAAACCCTATGTCTGGATTTTTGATTATGCCATGATTTCTTGGATTCTTAAAATGATCCATTATGTTTTCCCTGTACATATCTTCTGCGAAAAATTCCATCTTATTA
Organism: Candidatus Woesearchaeota archaeon; assembly: GCA_016180275.1. Classification (GTDB taxonomy): domain Archaea; phylum Nanobdellota; class Nanobdellia; order Woesearchaeales; family UBA10200; genus UBA10200. Next base: position 10,003 of record JACPBN010000067.1, on the reverse strand, counting down.
TCACCGATTCACGCAAATATCTTCTTTACAGACTTTATTGCATCAACAACCTTATCAACTTCCTCTTTCTTATTATATAAATAAAAGCTGATTCTTGCAGTTCCTGCAACATTTAACAAACTCATCAAAGGCATTGCACAGTGATGGCCTCCTCTAATCGCAATTCCGTGCTGGTCAAATATGCTTGCAACATCATGCGCATGTATTCCATCAATATTAAATGAGATTATCCCAGTCCTTTTCTCAGACATTTTTCTCGGACCATAAATAGTTATATCCTCAAATTCCTCTAATCTCTTTAAAGCATATCTTGTGAGCTCCTGCTCATGCGCAAATATATTCTCCATCCCAATCTTCTGCAGATAATCAATCGCAGATCCTAACGCAATACCTCCTGCGATATTTGGAGTGCCAGCTTCAAATTTCCAAGGCAGGTCATTATACAAAGTATCTTCAAATGTAACTTTTCTAATCATGTCTCCTCCATACATGAATGGCTTCATCTGCTCAAGCAGATTCTTTTTGCCAAAAAGCACGCCTATGCCTGTAGGTGCAAGCATCTTATGCCCTGAAAATGCAAAAAAGTCACAACCTAGTTTTGCAACATCAACTTTACTGTGTGCAACACTCTGTGCGCCATCAACAATAAATAGTGCAGAAGGGTTATTCTCGTGCACAATCTTGCCAATTTCCCTGGCATCATTTATTGTTCCAAGAACATTCCCCATCTGTGCAACTGCAACTATTTTTGTTTTTTTGGTAACAAGCTCATTAAATTGCTGTACATCTAATGTGCCAAAATCTTCATCATCATTGGAATCTAAACTTATTTTTGCAAACTTTAACTTAAGCTTTAATTTTTTAGCAAGCTGCTGCCAAGGAACAAGATTAGCATGATGCTCTGCTTGTGTTATTAGGATATCATCTCCTTCTTTCAGCTCAAAAATTGTATCAGCCTTATTATTTCCTCCGCCTGTATCAATCTTAGAATTACTTAAGCTATAAGCAAGCAAATTCAATGACTCTGTTGTATTTCTGGTGAATATTATCTGTTCAATATTGCTGTCTTCATCTAAATTGTCTGCGCCAATGAAATCTGCTGCCTTCTCATGCGCTTCTTCATATCCGGCAGTCGCATCTTCGCTTAGCTTATGTACTCCACGATGTATGTTTGCATTTATTGTTTCATAATAATCTTTTTCTGCCTGTATAACTTGTTTAGGCTTCTGTGATGTAGCAGCATTATCCAGATAAATCAACGGTTTTCCATGTACCTTAACGTTTAGTATTGGAAAATCTTCCCGGATTTTATTGACATTATATGCTATCATATCACTTATTTTCTCTGATTATTCTCAGTGATTTTTATAGGCCTTACTGATTTTTCTCTCCGTATATTATACTCTCTTGCTCTATTCCCAACCTCTCATAAATAATAGCACGCAATATCCCTGTCAATTCTTTGATATTAATCCTTGCAAGCATCTGCTCGTAAAAACCTCTAATTAATTCTTTCCCCGCAGTTTTTTCATTCATGCCTCTGCACATAAGATAAAATAATTTTTCTTTGTCTATCTGCCCGACTGTTGAGCCGTGTGTGCAGCGTACATCACTATTGTCTATTTCTAACATGGGTATAACATCTGCCTCTGCTGTATCTGACATCAAAATAGCATCTGCTCTTTGATAGCCATTGCTCTGTGAAGCAGGCTGCTGTATATGTATCAGGCCTTGGTATATAGTTTTTGCATTATCTGCAATTATGCCGCGAGTAAGCATATCTGAAATAGTGTTATGCGTAAAATGGATGGTATTTGCATGGATGCCAAACTGCTGCTCTTTGTCTGCCAAAAACATGCCCCAGTTGTTTGTTTTTGAGCCAGAGCCTTTCATTAAGCTAGTTGTTTCTGCATGAGAAAACTTGCTGCCCATGCACGCATCAACCCAGTTAAAGACTGCATCTTTTTCGATGAGCGCTGTCTTAAAGCTGAAATTGAATGTTTCTCTATTTAAGTTCTGGACACTACAGAAGATTAGATTGCTTGATGGATTTGCAAATATCTCAATTACTGAACTCCTGTATTGCAATGAATTAGTATAACTATCCTCTTTATTCTCTCTCCTGTCTTTATTATTACTATTTGCAGCAAAAATATTCTCAACTATGGTTGCTTTGGAGTTTTCCTCTGCTATAACCAATATATTGTCAAAATTTAATGAATTATCAACTTTAAAATCAATTTCTACTGTGCCATTGATCAGCTTTCCTTTTGGTATATAAATCAGTAGACCGCGAGAAAATAATGCAGCATGCAGTGCAGTTATCTTGTCTTTAGCTTTAACACACTCTGTCATAAAATATCTTTTAATCATATCTTCATACTTTTTCTGCTTGAGCGCTTCGTAAAAGTCTAGGATCAGGATTCCTTGTTTAGCATATTCCTTGGATTTTTTATTTTCAATCTCAATACTTTTTTTTTGTAACAATGAATCTGCATCAAGCTTGCTATAATCCAATCCAATTGCATTCATCTTAACTGTAATGCCGTATTTGAAATCAGGCATTGCTAATTCATTGAACAGCTTTAGTGCAGATAACCTTTTGTCCAATAGCCATTTGGGCTCATTCCTGTTTTTAGAGATAGTTCTGACTAATTCTTCTGTTATGTTTTGGAATGTTTTCTTTGGTTCGATTTTTTTCTGTTCAATATTTATTGTCTCGGTTTTTGCTATCATTTTATTGTAAATTTTGTTTTTAGTTATGCCACTTTTTTTATCTTGATGCTTCCAACTAAGCGCAGTCTATATGTTTCTAATAACTCAAGAACCTTATCCCATCCCTTCCATCTCAAGCTGTATCAATCGATTTAGCTCAACAGCATACTCAAGCGGAAGCTCTTTTACAATCGGCTCGATGAAACCAGCAACTACCATCTGTGTAGCCTGCTCTTCTGATATCCCTCGAGACATTAAATAAAATATCTGTTCAGGATCTATCTTGCCGACAGTTGCTTCATGACCGATATCTACCCTGTTCTCATGTATCTGTGTAGTTGGCACAGTATCTGATTTTGATATGTTATCCAGCATTAAGGCATCGCAAACAACTTTTGCTTTGCTTCCAACAGCGCCTTTTGCCACCATCAATAATCCCCTATAAGTTGTAATTCCTCCATCTTTGCTGATAGATTTCGCTTTTATTGTGCTGCTAGTATTTTTTGCAAGATGATAGACTTTGCACCCTGTATCCTGGTTCTGTCCTTTGCCTGCAAACGCTACTCCCAGATAATCTGTCTTTGCACCTTCTTCCATCAGTACGCTGCAAGGATAAAGTAGCGTTGCTTGGGACCCGAGATTTCCATTTACCCATTCCATATATGCATTTCCATATACATTTGCCCGTTTTGTATTAAGATTAAAAGTATTTCTGCTCCAGTTTTCAATGCTTGAATATCTTGCTCTTGCATTCTTATGGACAAACACTTCGACGCAGCCAGCATGCAATGAACTAGAATCATATCTTGGGGCACTGCAGCCTTCAATATAATGAATTTGCGCGCCTTCTTCAACAATAATAAGAGTATGCTCAAATTGCCCTAAGCTCTCTGCGTTCATCCTGAAGTATGCCTGCAATGGAAGATCAACCTTAACTCCTTTTGGCACATATAAGAAAGTTCCGCCGCTCCAGACTGCACCATGCAGTGCAGCAAACTTATGCAGGCTGGCAGGAACACATTTCATAAAATATTTCTTCATTAGCTCAGGATAATGCTGCAATGCATAATCACAATCTTCGAAAATAACTCCCTGCGCAGATAATTCTTTTTTTAGGTTATGATAGATATTCATCGATTCATACTGTGCTCCAACTCCGCCAAGAGATTTTTTTTCTGCTTCTGGAATTCCTAATCTCTCAAAAGTTTTTTTAATATCATCAGGCACATCTTTCCATTCTCTTGCATTCTGCTTTGCATCTGGCTTTAAGTAGAATGAGATTTTGCTCAGGTCTAGGTCTTTAAGCGAAGGTCCCCAGCTTGGCCAAGGGAGTTTGTGAAACAGCTCAAGGCATTTTAATCTGTGCTGCAGCATCCATTCTGGCTCATTTTTGTCTTTAGAAATCATCTCAACAAGCTCTTTAGTTAACCCAAAATCTGCTCTGAATGTAGAATTTTCTTTATTCTTATGGTCAAACCTGTCTCTAGCCGAGTCAATTGCATGCAGTTCTTTTTTTGCAGCAGCATCTGTATCTATTTCTTCATTTACATGCTTTGCTGCCTGTATTTGGATTGTTTCAGCTTCAGACATTTTTACCACGCAGATTAATTAATCAACTTACTTATAATTAACTATAGTTAAGTTTTATATATAAATGTTGCGAAAAATTAGCAGGCATTGTATGGTGAAGAATATTAATTATTTATTAATCTTATAGTTTTTGCATAGTGAAACTCCCGATAGCAGCAGAACTGCGGGTCTTCTCATTAAAAATTGGATAACTGAACAGGAATCTCATAATGAGATAGGCTCTAAGCTACTTATTTAACATTTTCTTTATCTTTCCAACTTGCTTTCTTGATGCTATTTCTCCTGCTTCCATAATATGCCCGATCTTATCTAACTCGACCCAATTAACGCCTTCAAATTTTGGTGCTATTACAATATCAATCACGGGATTTCTAAGCTTTTCTTTAGTAAGCTCATTCATCAGAATCTCTGTTGCCTGCAAATAGATTTCCATAATTCTAGGCAATTTCTTGCCTATGCCTGTCAAAAATGCATTTTTTAGATTAAATCTACGAATTAAGTTCTTCACCAAGTAAGAATCTGTAGTGGCTTCAACATAATCATGTATAAATTTAATCTGATGCTCGATAAACCTTTCTTTAAGCTTTTCAACAAAATTGCTTGTCTTATAGCTGCTAACATAGCTTTCTGCAATATCCACAGTTAAATCAACTGCAATTATGATATCTGCACCCATTTCTTTCAATATATCAACTGGAACGGGATCAATTAAGCTGCCATCCATGTATTCTTTGTTGCCAATCCTGTATGGCTTAAATATAGCAGGCAGAGAAATGCTTGCACGAACAGCCTTAGTAACACTGCCTGTATAAAATACAGCCTTAGTGCCATAGTCAACTTCAGTTGCAATAATAGTCAAGGGAATATTCAGCTGCTCAAATGTTTTTCGCTTAAATACATGATTTAGATATCTTTCAATTTTTTTGCCTTCAATAAAGCCTTTTTTTGGTTTAGTAAAATCAAGCAGATCATGCCATTTTGTGCTGTACGCAATTCTCTCTAAATCATGCACTGAATTTCCTGCTGCATATGCTGCAGCTATGACTGCACCTGCTGAAGTGCCTGCCAGATAATCAAGCTTAATCCCTTCCTTTTCGAGCACTTTAAGAATGCCTATAAAAGCTAAGCCTCTTACTGTGCCTCCGCCTAATGCCAAGCCGATTTTAGGTTTCTTTTCGGATTTTTTGCTATTATCCATTTTATATTTTATACCCCACACCTATCTTTCCTATATTGTTCAACTATCTCAGATAAGATATTAGAATTATTTTTTGCACGCATGAATTGTTCATTGCTGCAGACTGCAAAATCCTTTGATTCCTGCATATTAAGCTTTTCCGCAGGCAGCAAGATAAAAGGCATTGCCTGCTTAATTTTGTTTGTGATGTTCTTTCTATATACAATTACACTTACCTTATCTTCTAATTCCTTTACTGTCTGTGCGCTGAATATACTCAGATCATTTACCAGCAGAACATCTCCTGGGCTTATATTGAGCAATGCATTTTTAACAGAGTATTCATTATAGCTTAGAGTATTGAGTTTTTTCATTAAGAGATTTTCTTTTAGCGAAGTGAGAAATATATTAAGCAATGAGATCTCATTTTTAAGTATCTCTGCCTGTTGAGATTTTAGGTGCAATAACTGTTGATATTGATGTATTCGGTTTTCCTTGAATTGCAGTCTGTCTTGGGAATCCTTATCTAAGATCTTAATTTTCTTGACTTTAGTCTGAGCAGCATTTTTTAGCATATTTTGAAGATTTGTATTCTGGTTTCTGAGAAGATTAATTTCTTTTTCAGATGATTTTAGCTTGGAGTATAATTTTAGATAATCCTGTTCATTAAAGTGTTTCTTCTTATCTGCATATTTTATTGCAAGCACATCTTCTTCTCTTCTCAGATTGCTCTTCTCTGCTCGTTGTATCATCTCAAATGCTTCCTTGATATTTAGGGCATCATTCAACAGAACAATCTCAGTTATGCGCTGCTTATGCTCTTGTTTTTTATTTTCAACAACAAAATTATTTATCTTCTCCAATACAGTGCGAATTCGCCTGAATGCAAAAATCGCAGCTGCAAGGGCATCTGCTTCATGCAAATTTGCCGGAGTTATGGCCTGCTTAGTATCAGCCACGTAATGATAAATTATTTCTTTTTTTTCAATTACATGCAAATCCTCTTCAGGGTTAATGCTTCTTGCACCGATCTTAGTAGAAAACTTACTGACAAAATCCGGAACAGAATGCTTATCACACCCGACAATTAATGGCCTGCCTAAGCCAATAACCTCTGTGATTAATGCACTTAAATTAAGTTGCTTTGAGGACCCTAATTTTAAGATTTTGCCGTCTATATCTAAAACAGCATAGCCTAAAGTCGTTCCAGGATCAACACCGACAATTAATTGCCTCATTTACACACCATCATATGTCCAACAGATTCGTCCAGCACATTCAAGCCTACTTTCTCATTAAATTTCTTTTTAACATTGGCATTAAATGCAATCAAAATTATTTCTAAAGTTGGGCCGACTATCCCAAATTTTAAATGTCCTGCGTAAGTTTGCATATTTTCATCGCTTAGAACTGCATGAGCATGGATATATGGCTTGTTATCCATTGACGTAATATTCCCATTTAAGCTAACAACTTCCATTTCTTGCTCAATTACTTTTCCGCGATATTGCTTCTTTTTTTGAAAGAAATACCCTAGCTCAACTTTCTCAACTGCGCCTATTGCTGTAAAAAATCCTGAGGTTATTTTATTAGCTGCTAAAAATTTAGTTAATGATTCTATTATCTCTTCGCCATTCTCTAGCATGATAAAGTACCTGTTCTTCTCAAGCTCTTTAAATTTCATATTTACCCCCAAATAAAGTATTTGATAAAAAATATTGACAGATGATTATGAATACAGATGTAAAATATTTGAGTATTTAAATGTATATGGTTTTTTAGAAATTAGGAGATTAATTTATTTTATCAGGCAAAAACATTAAAAAGAGGGAAGAATAAAGAAAATATTATGGCAAAAGGAATAAGAATAAAGAAAATATTCAATGTAATAGTATTAATGGTTATTGTTACACTTTTATTTACATCCGTCACTAATGCAAAAACCTACAAAATTAAGTTACTAGCTGTAGCAGAGCAGCAGGGAAACTTCACTGGCAAGATGGCTGATTTATTTCTTGAGTTAAATCCAGGCTCTGGCAGAGTTTTTATGGATACTCTGCCATTGACAAAAATAGACACACAAATTTCAACAAGATTTGCCAACCAGATAGCCTGTAATTATATTGATGCAGATTGCAGCATATATGATTTCATTTATACAATCAGGGCAGAATCATCGATTATAGGCGGTCCAAGTGCAGGCGCTGCAATTGCTGTATTAACAGTAAGTGCATTACAAAACCTAGACCCAAGGGAAGACATAGCTATGACTGGCACCATAAATTCAGGCGGCATAATTGGGCCAGTGGGAGCAGTTAAGCAAAAGATAGAAGCAGCTGCTAAAAACAAGATCAGTAAAGTCCTGATTGCAAAAGGTGCTGCATTATATGATGAGATTGATGAGATAAGACTTGTGCAGGAGATCGCTATAGAAGAGGACAATAATATTAATAATAATGACAATACTAATAATGATGATGATAATGAGGGTAATAATAATACAACCACAAATATCACAGCCATAATTAATAATCAGACAGACAATCCAGCCGATAATAAAACATTAGATTTAAAGGGTTTTTCTAAAGAATTATCTGTTGAGCTTGTGGAAGTTGCTACATTAGATGATGCATTGGTTGAATTTACCGGAAGAAGATTCTTCGAGGATTATGGAAATATAGTCATAGATGAATCATACTTAGATACAATGAAAGAGATAGCAAATGGAATTTGCAGCAGGACAAGAGAGCTATATGACAAAGTGTCTGAATATCAGAATGTTACAAGCATTAACCAAGGGAAATTCGAGTTTGCAAAAAATTTGTCATTACAAGCATTAACAGCATTTGAAAATAAAAGCTATTACTCTGCAGCATCATTATGCTTTGGGGCAAATGTCCAGTTAAATACAATATTAAATATATTAAGGAATATAACAAAGGACTCTGCTCTTGAGCAGGTTAAAGTTATTGAAAGCTCAATAGAAGAACTTAGAAAACGCATAGATAATACAAAAAAACGGACAATAACTGATTTGCAGGCATCGATTATAGTCAAAGAGCGCCTTGCAGAAGCAACAGAGTTGTTAGAAAAAATAAAAGAATCAATAAAAAATAACAAAACAGATTTTGGTGACTTGTTAAGCTTTAGCACAGAGCGTGTTTATAGCGCAGTTTCATGGAGCCATTTTCTTAATAAGCCCGGAAAAGCAGTTAATTTAGACAATGATAGGATTAAAAAAGCCTGTGAACAGAAGATCAATGAAGCTGAAGAAAGAATCAATTATATTGGATTGATGTTTCCGCAGCTGATCGGTGAGTCTTATGCTGACTTAGAAGCTGGAAAGCAGGAACTTGCAAGGAAAAACTTTGAGCAATGCCTGCAAAAAGCAAGCTTGGCAAAAGCTCAGGCAGATTCTGTATTAAGTCTGATTGGAATTTCAGAACAGCATTTTGATGGCTTGCTAGACAACAGAGTAACTGTAGCAAGAAACCAAATAGTCAAATCTGCAAATAAAGGCACATTTCCTATATTGGGTTATTCATACTTTGAATATGCTAATACATTAAGAAAGCAAGACAAGTATTCTGCATTGATATATCTGCAGTATGCACTTGAGTTAAGTGATCTAGGCATTTATTTTCCTGCAGTAAAAGAGAAAAATTATGCTAATTTCACAAATTTTAATTTTAGGTTGGATGAAAACAAAAAAGCTTATTATATGAAGTATGCATATTTAAGTGCAGGTATTGTAATTGGAATATTAGTTGGAATAATTATTGCATTAGTTGCAAAAAAAAATTCGTCTAGTAATAAGAATAGAAGGAAACAGACCAAAAGATAATTAACTGTTATTTTTGTATTTGTTTAGCTACGCCAACATCAAAAGCTGCGGCGACTGCCAATTTTGACGAACACAAATCCCTATAACTTAGCCAAGTTTTTCCGGGCAATGCCATTTACTCACACATAAAATAAGACAACTCGCAATACTCTCCTATTATTACATCTATATTACAAGAGTAGAGGAGGAAAAACTCTTTGATAATCTAGCCAATGTTCGTCGGCAGTCGCCGCAGCTTAGTGCTATTTTACAGAAAAAGCTAAACAAATACTTATTTCTTATAATTATAAGTTAAATAAAACCCTTGGAAGCTCGCGCTCCCGCGGGAAAAAGAGGTGATAGATAATTTGCCTTTCAGCAAAATATCTTCAGAGATTAGAGAATTTTCATGATATATAAATTTTACGCAAATATAGTATTTTAAAGTAGTAACAAGGTGGTGATAAAAAGACTATAACTGTAAAGCTTAGACGATAAAAGTCGAGGCGGAAGCTGCCAGCGAGCACTAAAAGGCAAACACAATAAGTTGTGTCTCCTATACACTAGGTTCAGTCGCTTGCTCGGTAGCTTAGAACTTGTTTGTGACGAGTTAACTTGCTTACTTGCTCGTTACCGCCCGACCCTACTTAGCTTGGTAAATGGATTTGTGCTCGCTAAAAAAGGGCAGCCTCCGCCTC